>NZ_NDIO01000293.1:0-31055 GCF_002241085.1 Vibrio sp. V03_P4A6T147 | reverse complement strand
GTACGTTTAATCACGAGAGTCAAAGAGGGTAAGCAATACGATGTTCTCACCTCAATGGTTGACCCTATGCTTTATCCAAAATCAGATATAGTCGGTTTATATGAATACCGTTGGGAAATTGAACTGGGGTACCGAGAGCAAAAACAATACATGCTGGGTAACCGCCTTACACTGCGAAGCCGACTCCCAGAGCTCGTGAGACAAGAGCTCTGGGGAATACTACTGACATACAACTTAGTCAGATATCAAATGGTGCAGATGTGTAATACGTTGAATGGAGACTACTTGCCATACCAACTTAGCTTCAATGGAGCGTTAGCCCACATCATGCGCCTAATAGTGGGGCTTCCCTACTCGTCACCGGGAGCCATACCGAGGCAACTCCAAAACTTTTATGCAATGAGTGGGAGCTTAATACTTGAGCCAAGGCGAGAAAGAGCCTTCCCTAGAGTTGTGAAGAAAAAGCCAAGCCGATACCCTAGAAAATACAATGCCGCTCACCTTAAGTGAACGGCATTAGCGATAAACGCTCCTTTATTCATTCGGTCAACTTGACGCTAACAGATGATCGTTGGCGAGGTTACTCGTCTGGCGTTAGGATCGTTGGGCCACTATTTTCGGCTAACTCTGGATAATCGAGCGTGTAGTGCAAACCGCGGCTCTCTTTACGTTGCATAGCACAACGCACCATCAACTCTGCCACTTGCAGTAAGTTACGCAGCTCAAGCAGGTTATTTGAAACGCGGAAATGACTATAGTATTCGTGGGTTTCTTGTTGCAGTAATTGAATGCGGCGTAGTGCTCGCTCTAAGCGCTTATCTGTGCGGACAATCCCCATGTAATCCCACATAAATAGGCGCAGTTCATGCCAGTTATGTTGGATTACGACCTCTTCATCAGAGTTATTGACCTTACTTTCATCCCAACCGGGTAAGCTTGGTGGGAGCTGAGCCGTTGGTAATCCTTTTAAAATATCCTTTGCCGCTGACCAGGCATAAACGACGCATTCTAATAGAGAGTTCGACGCCATTCGGTTAGCACCGTGCAAACCGGTGTAGCTAACTTCGCCGATCGCATACAGGTTATGCAGATCCGTTTTACCTTGTTTATTGACAATAACGCCACCACAAGTGTAGTGCGCCGCAGGAACAATCGGAATCGGCTCTTTGGTCATATCAATGCCCAAATCCATCAAGCGTGTATAAATGGTTGGGAAATGTTTTTCAATAAAATCGGCCGGTTTGTGGCTGATGTCCAGATACATACAATCAGCACCTAAACGCTTCATCTCATAGTCGATGGCGCGAGCCACGATATCACGAGGAGCCAGTTCGGCACGTTCATCAAAATCGAGCATGAATCGTGAACCGTCTGGGCGTCTTAAAAAAGCGCCTTCGCCACGTAGTGCTTCTGTCAGTAGGAAATTACGTGCTTCAGGGTGGAAAAGACAAGTTGGATGGAATTGATTGAACTCAAGGTTCGCCACTCGGCATCCTGCACGCCACGCCATTGCGATACCATCACCTGAGGAAACATCAGGGTTAGAGGTATATTGATACACTTTTGAGGCGCCGCCCGTGGCTAAAACGACAAACTTAGCGCGGATCGTTTCAACGTGTTCCTCATTGCGGTTCCAAATATAAGCGCCAACCACTCTTTTTTTATCACCACCGATTTTATCTTCGGTGATTAAATCCAGCGCATTGTGACGTTCAAGGATAGTAATGTTGGGGTGATTATGAACATTGTCTTGTAAGGAGGTTTGCATTGCCATGCCAGTGGCGTCAGCCGCGTGCAAGATGCGGCGATGACTATGGCCGCCTTCACGAGTTAAGTGATAGCGAGGTGCTTCATCACTGTCATTCTCTTCTCTGTCAAAAGGAACGCCGCCATCGATAAGCCACTGAACACACTCTTTAGCATGCTCGGCGATGAAACGGACAGTATTCTCTTCACAGATCCCTGCGCCCGCAATTTGAGTGTCTTCGACGTGTGACTCAATACTGTCTGATTCGTCAAAAACAGCGGCAATCCCCCCTTGGGCGTAATAAGTGGCACCTTCACTGCGTGGTCCCTTACTCAGTACAATGACTTTACTGTGTTTTGCTACGCGTAGTGCGAGCGATAAACCCGCTGCGCCACTGCCTACGACTAATACATCGCATAGATGTTCACGGTTTGCGTTCATAAAACTTTTAAATTCCCGAACTAGAGTAGAGTTGTCCAACTCTCATTTTAAATATGCATTGCATGTATCTATACTCTTGAAGTGATTCAGCCGCAAGGTTTATCCACTAACGGTATCGCTATGGCTTCAAGCCAATAGCAGTCGAGAAAGATTTGATGCAATACTTTGTAAATGCCATTGTCTTTCGTCTTATCGACCCTCACTATATTGGGGATCCCCTATAGTGAAATTAGATCACATTTATTGAATAATGCTTGGCAAATATTTTTAGACAGAATGGAACTTTCTATTCTCCCTTGAGTCACAATAGTGCTCATGTAAGCGGTGGTGTCAATACTACATTTTGCATAATGAATGCCCATATCTGAGAAGGTAAGGGGAATAACAATAGGAGTACAGGCTCGAATGAACGAGCAACTGACCGATCAAGTATTGATTGAGCGAGTTCAGAGTGGAGATAAGCAAGCGTTTAACCTTTTGGTTTTAAGGTACCAAAATAAAGTCTGCAACCTTATTTCTCGGTATGTGAGCAATTCCGGAGATGTAGCCGATGTCGCACAAGAAGCGTTCATCAAAGCGTATCGGGCTATCCCAAGTTTTCGCGGAGAGAGTGCCTTTTACACTTGGCTATACCGTATTGCTGTTAATACCGCTAAGAATCACATTGTAGCCCAAAGTCGTAGACCGCCCGCTAGCGATGTTGATGCTGAAGATGCTGAATATTACGAAAGTGGCAACGCATTAAAAGAAATATCGAACCCTGAGAACATTACGTTGTCGAAAGAATTGCAGCGGGTCGTTTTTGGTGCGATAGAAGCGTTGCCTGAAGATTTGAAAACTGCGATGACCTTGCGTGAACTGGATGGTTTAAGTTACGAGGAAATAGCAGAAGTCATGGATTGTCCTGTAGGAACGGTGCGTTCTCGCATCTTCCGTGCTCGTGAAGCGGTAGAAAAGAAGATTAAACCTCTTTTATAGCGCTCAAACTGGTAACGAAAATGGTGAATAAATAATGGCTGACAAAGAAAGACTTTCAGCACTCATGGATGGGGAAATGGTCGATAAAGCGCTCATTCAAGAATTAGAGCTCGACCAAGAAAGTTTGCAAACGTGGAAAAATTACCATTTGATTGGTGATGTGATGCGTGGAGATGCCCCAGTCCGAGCTGAGTGGGATATTGCACAGAGCGTCGCGTTAGCATTGGATGACGAACCCGCACACAGTCGTTTACAATCTGCTTCGGTTATTGATTTTCGTGATGCAAGCCGTGAGTCTCAGCCGACGCCAGCTCAAGCTCGTCGGCAGTTGCCGGCTTGGCTTTCCCAATTTGGCCAGGTTGCGGTTGCTGCGTGTGTGTCGTTTGTGGTGATTTTAGGTGTTCAACAATACGGTGGCCGTGATTCAGGAGTGGATCAAAACGACCAATTACCCGTACTGCAAACCATTCCGTTGGCTGGCAGCGCAGAGCCTGTGAGCTTAACGCGCGATTCAGTAGAGCGCCAAACCAGCGAAAGCCGCGTGCAAGAACAACGTCGCCGCGTAAACGCATTATTGCAAGACTACGAGCTGCAACTTCGCCTGAACAGTGAAAGTGCAAGCCCACATAACGATGTACTTGAATCGGTAGTTGAATGAATAAATTTCTGATCAGTGCACTGGCGCTGTTCAGTTTGAACTCTACATTAGCCTTTGCAGAAGACCAACCTGCAGAGGCTTTGTTGCTTCAAATGAACGAGGCCAGTCAGCATTTAAATTATGAGCTGTCTTACATTCTGATTAAGAAAAACAGCATCGATCCACTGCTGTATCGTCATGCAAGTCAAGGCGATCAGCAATTTGCGCATCTCGTTTATCTCAGCGGCCCGATCCGTGAAGTGATTCGCCGTGGCAATGAAGTGAGTTACATTGAACCTGGGGTAGAACCGTTCACCATTGAGTCAAGCACTATGGTTGCGCCGACGATTCCGATGCTAACCAGCAATGTCACTGAATTAGGCCGTTACTACGATTTCGTCAAAGTTGGCCGTGCACGTGAAGCGGGTACGGCTTGCCAAGTGGTGCGAGTGGTGCCGAAAGATGGCTTACGCTATTCCTATATTTTGTGGGTAGATGAAACCAGTAACTTGCCATTGCGAGCTGATTTAGTCGATCGCGACGGCGAGGTGCTTGAGCAATATCGCACGATTTCTTACGCCATTAGCGACAAATTAGCGCAGGCGATGCAAGGGCTAAATGACGTTGAGTTACCCGAGGTATTGACGTTACCGAAAGGCAACCTTACCGAAAGTTTTTGGCAAGTGAGTTGGAAACCTGAAGGCTTTGAACCCAAAGAGCTTAACCGTTATCGTATGGCGATTACTGAGCGTTTGGTAGAGAGCCAGATGTTCAGTGATGGGCTATTTAGTTTTTCTGTCTATATTTCCGATAGTGACAACCATTCGCTGAAAGGCCAACTGGTTCGTCAAGGCCGCCGTACCTTGCATAGTGTGGTGAAAGGAAACAATGAAATCTCAGTGGTCGGTGATATTCCACCGGCAACGGCGCAGCGCATTGCTCAATCGGTGACGTTTGTCCAGCCTGCGGCGCCCTCAACAGAGGCAACCAAACCATGATGACGGCGTTAGCAACAGTCACCGCTGTTCAACCTGATGCTAAAGGGTTTCACGTTGAACTCAGTTGTCAGCAGCAGACCAGTTGCAGCAGTTGTTCGTCCTCCAAAAGTTGTGGTACTGGGATCGTATCGAAAGCGATTGGTAACAAAGCGCTGTTATGGCAACTCGATACGAAAAAACCAGTGAAGCAAGGCCAGACGGTTGAAATCGGTTTCCCCGAAAAAAGCTTGCTTCAATCGGCAGCCTTAGTGTATTTGGTGCCGCTTTTTATGATGATGTTCGGTGCTTGGCTGGGTGAGAGCCTCTTGGCCCCTTGGTTCGGTTTAGGTGAGGGCATCGTGATCATCACGGCCGCTGTTTTTATCGCGCTGGGGATCGGAATTGCCAAACGTTGCTCTGTGGTTCTTGAAAAACGATCGCAGCAAGAGGTGGTTTTGGTCCGAGTCCTTGGTGAACCTATCGCCTAATTTATGATGCGAACCCTACCGAAATTGGGTAGAATCGGCCAACTTTATGGAAACGCCGCTTGATGTGGCTTTCTTATGTCCCTTTTTTCAAGAGTTTAGTCATCCCAAATCTATGAAGCACATTCGTAACTTTTCGATTATCGCCCACATCGACCATGGTAAGTCGACCCTATCTGACCGTTTGATCCAAGTTTGTGGTGGATTAAGTGATCGTGAAATGGAATCTCAAGTTCTAGACTCTATGGACCTTGAGCGTGAGCGTGGCATCACCATCAAAGCACAGAGTGTGACGCTCGATTACAAAGCAAACGATGGCGAGACATACCAGCTCAACTTTATCGATACTCCTGGACACGTTGACTTTTCTTATGAAGTTTCCCGTTCTTTAGCCGCCTGTGAAGGTGCTCTATTGGTGGTGGATGCTGGTCAAGGCGTTGAAGCGCAAACATTGGCTAACTGTTATACCGCCATTGAAATGGACCTTGAAGTTGTCCCAATCCTAAATAAGATTGATTTGCCAGCCGCAGAGCCTGAACGCGTAGCGGAAGAAATTGAAGATATCGTCGGCATTGATGCTATTGACGCAGTGCGCTGCTCTGCGAAAACAGGCCTTGGCGTGGATGAAGTGCTAGAAAAAATCGTTTCTGGTATTCCGGCTCCTGAGGGCGATCCTGCTGCGCCGCTGCAAGCGTTAATCATCGATTCTTGGTTTGATAACTACTTAGGTGTTGTCTCTTTAGTGCGAGTGAAAAATGGTGCGCTGAAGAAAAATGACAAGATTAAAGTGATGAGCACAGGCCAAACTTGGGGTATTGACCGTTTAGGTATTTTTACGCCAAAACAAGTCGACAAAACCATGTTGAACACTGGTGAAGTGGGCTGGGTGGTTTGTGGTATTAAAGACATTCTCGGCGCTCCTGTGGGTGATACACTGACCAGCGCGAAAGATCCGTGTGAAAAAGCATTGCCAGGCTTTAAAAAAGTGAAACCGCAGGTGTATGCGGGGCTTTTCCCTGTCTCTTCTGATGATTACGAAAACTTTCGTGATGCGTTAGGTAAACTGAGCCTAAACGATGCCTCGTTATTCTATGAGCCAGAAAGTTCGGCCGCCCTTGGTTTTGGTTTCCGTTGTGGTTTCTTGGGTATGCTCCACATGGAGATTATTCAAGAGCGTTTAGAGCGCGAATACGATCTTGACCTTATCACCACTGCGCCAACGGTAGTCTATGAAGTGAAGAAGACCGATGGCACGATGCTTTATGTTGATAGCCCTGCTAAATTGCCTGCGGTGAACGACATTGAAGAGATTCGTGAACCGATTGCGCGTTGTAACATTTTGACCCCTTCTGAATATTTGGGTAACGTCATTATGTTGTGCGTTGAAAAACGTGGCGTGCAGGTTGATATGGTCTATCACGGTAACCAAGTAGCCTTGACTTATGATGTACCGATGGCCGAAGTGGTGCTTGATTTCTTTGACCGCTTGAAGTCAACTTCTCGTGGTTATGCATCACTTGATTATGGTTTCCAACGCTTTGAAGCTTCAAGCATGGTCCGTGTGGATATCTTGCTAAATGGTGACAAAGTGGATGCGCTAGCCATCATCACTCACAAAGACAATTCGCAAACGCGTGGTCGTCAAGTGGTTGAGAAAATGAAAGAGTTTATCCCTCGCCAAATGTTTGATATCGCGATTCAAGCGGCGATCGGTAACCACATTATTGCTCGTTCAACCGTGAAGCAGCTGCGTAAAAACGTACTGGCGAAATGTTACGGTGGTGATATTAGCCGTAAGAAAAAACTGCTTAAGAAGCAGAAAGAAGGTAAGAAGCGCATGAAGCAAATTGGTAATGTTGAGTTGCCACAAGAAGCCTTCCTTGCCATTTTACACGTAGGTAAAGATTAAGCATTGCTTTGGCTTTCTTATGCATGCAGCAGTCACCATTTAAGTGAAAGAGTTTCGGCTCTTTCACTTTCGTATTTTTAGATAAGGGAACTCCATGGCGAATACATTTTCACTCATCTTGGTGATCGTCACATTAGTGACTGGCATAGTTTGGGTGCTGGAGAAGTTGGTGTGGGCGAAAAAACGTCAACAGAAGATGGCCGCTATTGAAGCGCAAACCAACGGCTTGGATGACAAACTCAGCGCCAAAATTTCCGCGCAACCTTGGTGGATTGAAAACAGTGTTTCCATCTTCCCTGTGATTGCTTTTGTGCTGGTGCTACGCTCTTTTGTGTACGAACCTTTTCAGATTCCATCTGGCTCAATGATGCCAACGTTGCTGGTGGGCGACTTCATCTTAGTTGAGAAATACGCTTACGGTTTGAAAGACCCAGTATGGCGTACTCAACTGGTCGAAACTGGTAAACCAGAGCGTGGTGATGTTGTGGTCTTTAAATACCCGCCGCAACCAAGCATTGACTACATCAAGCGCGTGGTCGGCATGCCGGGCGATACAGTTCGTTATAGCAGCAACAAAGAGATTTGTATTCAAGCTCAAGGTTCAACAGAATGTAAACAGGTCAAACTGTCCAATGTTGAAGAGAGTGAGTTCAACCAAAATGGCATCCCTTTAATTCAAGTGAATGAAAAGTTAGGTCAGGTTGAACACCAGATTTTGATCAATCCATTGCGTCGTGATCGTGTTGATGCTTATCAACCACGCCATGGCGTTAATGAATGGGTTGTTCCTCAAGGTCAGTATTTTGTGATGGGTGATAACCGTGACAACAGTGCTGATAGCCGTTACTGGGGCTTTGTTCCAGAAGCAAACTTAGTCGGTAAAGCGGTCGGTATTTGGATAAGTTTTGAGTTTGAACGTGGTGCCGATAGCGTTTTACCTTCGTGGATCCCAACTGGTGTGCGTTTTAACCGCATTGGTGGCATTAACTAGGCTAGCTTTGGCTAGCCATCACTACATCGAGAGAGCATGAATTCTCCAATTAGTAAATTAGAAACTAAACTCGGTTATTCATTTAATGATCCCGAGTTTATTTCCTTAGCACTGACACATCGCAGTGCAAATGGTAAGCACAATGAACGTCTTGAGTTTCTGGGCGATTCAATTTTAAGTTTTGTCATCGCTGATGAGCTGTACCACCGTTTCCCTAAAATTAACGAAGGGGATATGAGTCGTATGCGCGCTACGCTTGTGCGTGGTCACACATTGGCTGAACTGGGCAGAGAATTTTGCCTAGGAGATTACTTAAAATTAGGTCCAGGTGAGTTGAAAAGTGGTGGTTTCCGCCGTGATTCAATCCTTGCTGATGCCGTAGAAGCCATCATTGGTGCGATTTATTTAGACAGCGATACCGAAGTAGTACGACGTATTATTTTGAGCTGGTATCAAGAGCGCCTTGACGCCATTGAGCCGGGCGTATCGCAAAAAGACCCAAAAACTCGCCTACAAGAGTTTCTGCAAGGTAGAAGAAAGCAACTGCCTATCTACACAGTGACTAATATTAAAGGTGAAGCACACAACCAAGAATTTACGGTATCGTGTGATGTAGCAGGAATGGGAACGCCTGTAATTGGTAAAGGCACCAGTCGTCGTAAAGCTGAACAATCGGCGGCTGAAATTGCACTAGAGCAACTGACAAATGGCTGATAACGAATTTGATTTGGATGCGTACTTCGCATCAAACACCAACAGCAATGAAGCAACTCCGGAAAGTGGTGAGCAGCACTGTGGTTTTATCGCCATTGTGGGTCGCCCCAATGTCGGGAAATCAACCCTGCTGAATAACTTACTGGGACAAAAGATATCCATCACATCGCGCAAGCCTCAAACCACTCGTCACCGCATTATGGGTGTCGATACAGAGGGGCCGTACCAAGCGATTTACGTTGATACTCCGGGGTTACACATTGAAGAAAAGCGTGCGATTAACCGCTTGATGAACCGTGCGGCAAGTAGTTCACTCAGTGATGTTAACTTAGTGCTGTTCTTAGTCGATGGCACTCAGTGGACCGCCGATGATGAAATGGTGCTCAACAAGTTACGCAATGCTAATTTCCCTGTAGTGTTGTGTGTCAATAAAGTCGATAACGTGAAAGATCGTAACGATGTAATGATGCATATGCTAGAGCTATCGAAGAAAATGGAATTTGTTGATGTCGTGCCGATTGCGGCAAAACATGGCAAAAACGTCGATGTATTGCGTAAACATGTGCGTGAGCATTTACCTCAAGCCACGCATCACTTCCCTGAAGAGTATGTGACTGATCGCTCACAGCGCTTCATGGCTTCCGAGATTGTGCGTGAAAAACTGATGCGCTTTACTGGTGAAGAGCTGCCGTATTCAGTAACCGTTGAAATTGAACGTTTTGACTATAACCCTGAAACCGATGGTTTTCATATTAACGCGTTGATCCTCGTTGAACGCAGCGGCCAGAAAAAAATGGTGATCGGCAAAGGTGGTGAAAAAATCAAAACCATCGGCCGTGAAGCGCGTTTAGACATGGAAGAGTTGTTTGGTCGCAAGGTTTACCTAGAAACTTGGGTGAAAGTGAAATCCGGGTGGGCAGATGATGAACGTGCCCTTCGTAGCCTTGGTTATATTGACGATCTATAACCTCTATTCGAGGTGGGTGAGAACATCGCTCACCTTTGAGTGCTGATATGTCAGACGGTTTACAGCGCTGTTTTGTCCTTCATCGACGTCCTTATAGCGAGTCGAGCCTAATCCTTGATGTGTTTAGCGAGGAGTATGGCCGCGTCACCTTAATGTCCAAAGGCGCACGCAGTAAACGATCGAACTTAAAAGGTGCACTGCAACCTTTTACCCCCTTATTGCTCAAATGGTCAGGCAACGGTTCAATGAAAACCTTACGCCAAGCTGAACCGATTAGCCTTGGCTTACCACTCAGTGGTATTCATCTCTATTCTGCCATGTACGTCAATGAGCTGATTGGCCGCGTGCTTGCGCAAGAAGTGCCTTGCCCAGGTCTGTTCCATGATTATCTGCATGCACTCACCGAGTTAGCTCAGTGTGAAAATCCAGAACCAGCACTGCGCCGTTTTGAACTCGCGTTGCTAGCTTCAATGGGTTATGGCGTTGATTTCTTGCATTGCGCCGGAACGGGAGAAGCCATCGATCCTCGCATGACTTATCGCTATCGTGAGCAAAAAGGTTTTATCGCTTCTGTCAGGCGCGATAACCTCACGTTTATGGGCGATGAGTTGATTGCCATTAGTGAGCGGCGCTTTGTCAGTAAAGAGCAGCTTCAAGCGGCAAAACGCTTTACACGCATAGCGTTAAAGCCGTATCTTGGCGGCAAACCTTTAAAAAGCAGGGAGCTTTTCCTGCCCATGTCTAGTTTTTCCAGAGTACGGAGTATAGGAAAATGAGCGCAATTTACTTAGGCGTTAATATCGATCACATCGCCACGTTACGAAATGCCCGCGGTACCAAATACCCAGATCCCGTGCATGCTGCTGAAATGGCAGAGCGTGCCGGAGCCGATGGCATTACCATTCACCTACGTGAAGACCGACGCCATATCAAGGATCGCGATGTGCGTATTTTACGCGAGACGTTGCAAACTCGAATGAACCTCGAGATGGCCGTTACCGACGAAATGATTGATATTGCTCTGCAAACCCAACCTGAATTTGTGTGTTTAGTGCCTGAAAAGCGTGAAGAACTAACGACGGAAGGTGGGCTGGACGTATTAGGACAGCTTGACAAAGTGAAAGCGGCAACCGAAAAACTGACCGCTGCAGGCATCAAAGTCTCTCTATTTATTGATGCTGATCGTGAGCAGATTAACGCAGCTAAAACTTGCGGTGCACCGTTTATTGAATTGCATACTGGTCATTACGCCGATGCAACAACCGAAGCGGATCAGCAAGATGAGTTAAAGAAAATTGCGGCGGCTGCGAGTTATGCAAGTGATTTGGGCATTACGGTGAACGCTGGTCACGGTTTGACTTACCACAACGTAGCTGCCATTGCTGCACTGCCTGAAATTTACGAACTCAACATTGGTCACTCGATTATCGGGCGTGCTGTATTTGATGGTTTGGAAAAATCGGTCGCCGATATGAAAGCCATCATGCAAGCGGCTCGCAAATAAGGTCTACCGATGGCGATTATCGGCTTAGGGACTGATATTGCGGAAATTGAACGCATAGAAAAAGCATTGTCACGCAGTGGCGATGCTTTTGCCGAGCGGGTGCTAACCCAAGATGAATTGGCGGTGTTCCATTCGCTCAAGAAAAAAGGGCGCTATTTAGCGAAACGTTTTGCCGCTAAAGAAGCTGCATCTAAAGCGCTTGGTACGGGTATTGCGCATGGCGTTAGCTTTCAGGATTTTACCGTCACCAACGACGCCAACGGAAAACCCGTGCTGACATTATCAGGTAAGGCTAAGCAGTTGGCTGCCACAGCCAGTGTGAATCACATTCACCTAACCATTTCTGATGAGCGCCATTATGCGGTGGCGACGGTGATTTTAGAGTCTTAATCTGTCAATCTCCTCTGCTTGCTGACGAGCAAATACTGCTGAGCGGCAAGCCCCTTTTTTCATTCGGTTAAATTGTCTCTTGGGTTAAATTGCTCATTCGCTTAAATACGGTTTAGCGGTAGCGACCACTTTGTCCATCTCATCTTGTAATTCAAATAACTCCGGTTCGACATCGCTGATGGATTTGCCCGATCGCAATGCCTGTTCGAGCGCTGCGCACACTTTTTTCAAGCGGGGTACGCCACTGTATGAGCAACTGCCGTGCAGTTTATGAATATGGTGCAGTAGATCTTGGGTAGGGTATTCATCATCTTCCAACGCCATGCTGACGACTTGGCTCACCTGCGGAATCGAATCAACTAGCATCTGTAGCAGCTCTTTGGCCAAATCTTCCTTGTTGGCTGATTGTTTGAGTGCATTTTGCCAGTCAATGATAATGGTGTGATTAGGCTGCTCAGCTTCCTGTGACGGCGACGGTATAACTTGTTCTGTGAGTTGCAATTTCTCCAACTGTTTACGGTTGGCGTAGGGGTTCCAGTGTGCTAACACTTGCTGCAAGATGTGCTCTTCAATCGGCTTAGTGAGGTAATCATCCATTCCTTCTTTCAGCAGACGATCGCGCTCTCCGATCATTGCATGAGCCGTTACCGCAATCACGGGCGTTTGGTGATTGAGTACTGTTTTCTTAATTTCCTGGCAAGCAGTGACCCCATCCATCTGTGGCATTTGGATGTCCATCAAAATCATATCAAATTTCTGGCGGCTTGCTTGTTCGACCGCTTCTTGGCCATTCGTACAAGCGATGACGGTTTCAACACGTTCTTGCAGCAGGGCCATGATCAGTTTGAGGTTGGCAGGGTTATCATCCACCGCCATTACTTTCAGGGGCAGTGTATCGAGTGTGATCGGTAGATCTTGAATGGCAGGCTGTACCGGTTGGTGCGCGATTAACAGTTGCAGCAATTTTTTACGCGACAGTGGCTTGGTAATGCACTGCACTGGATGATGCTGCATTAAATAATCGGATAGGGCGAGCTCGGTACTTGGTGTACCGATAATCACGTTGTCGGCAAGCTGAATAGCCTTTGTGACCCACTGCTCAACCAAATCTAAATCAGTCTCTCTACTTGGGGCTAAATTGAGTAATACATAATCGAAGCGATCCGTCTCTTCTGGCATCACCGCTCGATATGTGACGCTCAACCCTGCCTGCACCAACATTTGCTGGATGATGGAGGCGGCTTGCATATTGGGTTCAACGAGCAACAGCTGTTTATTGCTCAAAATATGTGGATCAAGCCAGTCGCTCATCGGCATTTCAGTGGTATTAAGACGCAGCGTAAACCAGAAGGTGGAACCTTGGTGAAGACGGCTGGTGAGGCTAATTTCACCGCCCATGTGGCTGACCAATTTCTGAGTAATAACCAAACCAAGTCCAGTGCCGCCGTAGCGACGAGAAATACTGGCATCGGCTTGGCTAAAGGCTTGGAACAGCTGTGCTTGTTGGCGCTCTGAAATACCAATGCCGGTGTCGCGCACCATAAATTGCAGCTCAACCACATTGTCGCGTTGTGAGCGCAATTCAACACTGATGTCGATGTTGCCACGTTCGGTGAACTTAATCGAGTTACCGACAAGGTTGGTCAACACTTGTTGGATACGAAGTGGGTCACCTACCAAGCCTGCTGGGATTTTTTGATCCACTTTAAGAGTGATTTCCAATCCTTTTTCATGAGCACTGGTCGCTTGGAGGTTAACCACCTCTTCCAAACTCTCTTGAAACTCGAACGGAATATTTTCCAGCGCTAACTTACCGGCTTCTAGCTTGGAGAAATCCAAAATGTCATTGATGATGTTCAATAAGTTATTGGCCGATTTTTCAATGGTTTGTAAGTAATCTGCTTGGCTATTCGTCAACTGGGTTTTGAGCATTTGGCGGGTGAAGCCAATGACACCGTTAAGCGGCGTGCGCAACTCATGGGACATGTTGGCCAGAAATTCTGATTTTATGCGCGCGGCTTCTTGGGCGCGTTTTTTGGCAATGTCCAATTCAACGTTTTGGATTTCCAACTGCTCTAAGGTTTCTCGCAAATCCGAGGTGGCTTGGTCGATACTGTGCTGCATTTCGACGTGATATTCCGATAGCGACACCGCCATCGCGTTGATCCCTTTTTTGAGCGAATCTAACTCACCGTGCATTTTGCCTTCGATCCGCACATCAAGGTGGCCGCGACGAATTCTATCCACCATGTTTTTCATGTGTGAGATAGGGCGAGTCACATCGTGCAGGAGTCGGAATGCGAACATCCCTGATAAACCGAGCCCAAGCGCAAGCACTAAAAAGGCGGAAAAGACCTCTTGATACTGTTGTAAACGCAATGAAGAGAGATCCAACTCTATCGCGATATAGCCGAGCGCAGGTGTTGATGTATTGGCATTTATGCCTTCGGTTAGACGGTTTTCAGCCAAAATTGGCGTGCGCAGTATTAAAGTGTTCTCGGTGAGATTTGAGCTGCTTAAAATCGGAATGGGCTTATCTTTTGGATAAGTTAAGCTTTCAAAGTTAGGGTGAAAATTCGAGGTAACAAACAGTTCGTGGTTGGCGTCAAACACCGCAATACTGCGGACAAATTTAGAGTTCTTCCGATGCGCGTAGCTGATAATGCGGCGTACCGACTCACGGCTTTGGTTTTTTAAGGCGTCTTCACTAGCAATGGCCAAGGGCTCGATGATGCTCGCCCCCGCATTGATCACCTGTTTTTCCAGATCATGGTAGCGATTGAATGAGAAAAAAGCACTGAGCAACAAGCCGATAATTAAGGTTGGAGCTAAGGTTAAAGTAATAACGCGCGCGCGTAAGCCATATCTGGTCATTATTGTCTAAACATCGTGGTGTGGATATGGGAAAATAGCCCGCAATTTGATGAGCAAGCCTGTACGAAAATCGTTTAATTGACGGCTAGCTTAATCAAGTCGAGTAAGTTCGACAATCATCCCCGCACTAAATAGTGACGCTAGGGCAAAAAACATCGATTTAATTTTACTTAGGCACAGAGCATGGCACGTTTTTTCCAACCGAAAAAGAAAGCGCAATTAGAAACAAAACATCAAACGGTATTGATTGAACGTCTTGATCATCAAGGTTCTGGTATCGCTTATCAACACAATAAACTGCTTTTTGTTGATGGCGCGCTGCCCGGTGAGCAAGTGCTGATGCAGCTAACTGAAAGCAAAAGTAAATACTCTCGCGGTCAGTTGATTAAAGTCTTAACGGCCAGTGAACAACGCGTGACGCCATTTTGTCGCCATTACGGTCAATGTGGTGGTTGCGATCTGCAGCATTTAGAGCACAGTGCGCAGGTGGCGCACAAAGAGCAAACACTCTCGCAATTGATGAGTAAATTCGCCGGACAAACGTTGGCATTGAGCCCCGCAATAAGTTGCGCCAATAAAGGCTATCGCCGCCGCGCCCGCATCAGCGTGTTGTGGGACAAAAAGCAGCAACAGCTGCAATTTGGCTTTCGCAAAAAGCAGAGCAAGCAAATCGTTAACGTGACGGACTGCCCAGTGCTAGAACCACAACTCAACACGCTACTTACACCTATCCAAGCGCTGTTAACGCAATTTAAATCTCAGCAAGCGATTGGCCATGTTGAATTGGTGCTGGGTGATCAAGGCGCGGTGATGGTGTTGCGCCATCTTCAGCCGCTGCCAAGTGAAGATCACGCGGCGCTGCTGGCGTTTGCTCAGCAGCATCATCTCACTTTGTATGTGATGCCAGAAAGCGATCAGCTCGAACGTCTTCACGGAGAGATGGCAAGCTACCGTGAAACCGGATCAGTTATCGAATTTTTGCCCTCCAACTTTATTCAAGTCAATCGTCAAGTAAACCAAAAAATGGTGGCTCAAGCATTGGAATGGTTAGCCTTGACTGAGGATGACCGAGTGTTGGACCTATTTTGTGGCGTAGGGAACTTTAGTTTGCCGATGGCCCAATACGCTCAATCGGTAGTGGGCATTGAAGGTGTGGATGAGATGGTTGAGCAAGCGACACAAAACGCGCAGCGCAATCAAATCGACAATATCACGTTCTACCAAGCAAATTTGGAACAAGATATGTCAACGCAAGCGTGGGCAAAGCAAAAATTTGCTAAAGTACTACTCGACCCAGCGCGAGCCGGGGCGGCAGGCATTGTCGACCAATTGGCTAAGCTCGGCGCTCAGCGCGTGGTGTACGTTTCTTGTAACCCGGCAACACTGGCAAGAGACAGTCAAAGTTTACTCAGCCAAGGTTATAAGTTGGTAAAACTTGGCATGTTGGATATGTTTCCACACACCAGTCATTTAGAATCGATGGCGCTATTTGTAAAAAGTCGGTAGACAGAGAACTAACTCAGTCGAAGTTAGTCGAATACCACAAACTATAAAACTAGGACGAATCAGATGGTTGCGGTACGAAGCGCACACTTGAATCCAGACGAACAGTTTGAGCTAGATAAATGGATTGCGAGTTTACATCAAGATAAAAGCACAGCTTCTAAACTGACGGACGTATATCGTCAGTGTGAAACGTTATTAGAAGGTCATGCCAAAGGACCGCTACTGCTGTGGCGCGGCCGTGAAATGATCGAAATCCTGATTACCTTATCGATGGATCGCGCCACTTTAGTCGCGGCTCAGCTCTTTCCTATCGTCAGTAGTGGGCTTTTTGACCGTGAAGTATTAGAAGAGACCTATGGTAAAGGCATAGTGAAGCTGATTGATGGTGTCGAAGAGATGGCGGCACTTGGTCAGTTAAACGTTACCCTGCAAGGCAGTGAAGCTTCAGAGCAGGTGGATAACGTTCGCCGCATGCTGCTTGCGATGGTAGATGATTTTCGTTGCGTGGTGATCAAATTAGCGGAGCGCATTTGTAATTTACGTGAAGTAAAAGATGAACCTGACGAAATTCGCCGTGTAGCGGCTAAAGAGTGCGCCAATATCTATGCCCCTTTAGCAAACCGCTTGGGCATTGGTCAGCTCAAATGGGAAATTGAAGATTACGCATTTCGCTACCAGCAGTCCGATACCTATAAACAAATTGCTAAGCAGCTTTCCGAGCGCCGCATCGTGCGCGAACAATATATTCACGATTTTGTCGAAGATCTGCGCGCCGAGATGAAGCTTTCTCATATCAATGCCGAAGTGAGTGGCCGTCCGAAACACATCTATAGCATCTGGCGCAAAATGCAGAAGAAAGGGTTGGCTTTCGATGAACTGTTTGATGTGCGTGCAGTTCGCATTATTGCTGATCAACTGCAAGACTGTTACGCCGCCTTGGGCGTTGTTCATACCAAATACAAACACCTGCCTAGCGAATTTGATGATTACGTTGCGAATCCGAAACCGAATGGCTATCAATCCATTCATACGGTGATTTTAGGGCCAGAAGGCAAAACCATCGAAATTCAAATTCGTACTAAGCAGATGCATGAAGAGTCTGAACTTGGGGTTGCTGCGCACTGGAAATATAAAGAGGGCGCAACGGTTGCCCGCAGCGGTTACGATGAGAAAATTACTTGGTTGCGTAAGCTTCTTGATTGGCAAGAAGAGATGTCTGATTCGGGTGAGATGATTGACGAGCTGCGTAGCCAGGTGTTTGATGATCGCGTTTACGCCTTTACACCTCGTGGTGATGTGGTTGATTTACCCATGGGAGCCACGCCGCTCGATTTTGCCTACCATATTCACTCTGAAGTGGGGCATCGCTGCATCGGTGCCAAAGTCGCGGGTCGTATTGTTCCATTTACTCATAAATTATCTATGGGTGATCAAGTCGAAATCATCACTCAGAAAGAGCCGAATCCGTCGCGTGATTGGCTAAATCCAGCAACGGGGTTTGTTCATTCAGGCCGTGCGCGCGCCAAGATTAACGCTTGGTTCCGTAAACAAGGCCGCGAGAAAAACCTTGAAGCCGGACGAGAGATCCTCGAGTCAGAATTAGCTAAAATCGGCGCTACGCTAAAAGATGCCGATAAATACGCGCTCAAACGTTTTAACGTCAATACGCCTGACGAGCTGTACGTCGGCATTGGCAGTGGTGATTTGCGAATCAACCAAATCGTCAATCACATCAATGCTTTGGTGAATAAGCCGACCGCTGAGCAAGAAGATCAACAAGCACTGCAAAAATTGCAAGATGCGCAAACTCGTCCAGCTCAGCCACATCGAGCGCACAAAGATGCCGTTGTAGTGGAAGGGGTAGATAACCTCATGACACACCTAGCGCGCTGTTGCCAACCTATCCCGGGTGATGAGATCAAAGGTTACATTACTCAAGGGCGTGGTATTTCAGTCCATCGCAGTGACTGTGAACAGCTAGAAGAGCTGAGCCATCACGCACCTGAACGCATCATTGATACCGTTTGGGGGCGCGGGTTTGTTGGAACCTATATTTTGACTTTGCGCGTTGAAGCGATGGAGCGAGGTGGGTTACTCAAAGACATTACTACCCTGCTTGCGAATGAGAAAGTGAAAGTCATCAGCATGAAAAGTCGTAGTGACTACAAAAGACAGTTGATCATCATGGATTTTGATCTTGAAGTGAGCAACATCGAAGCGCTGTCACGAGTATCAATGCGAGTAGAGCAGATCAAAGATGTAATGTTGGTGAAACGCCTAGGCTAAATTTCATATCACAGTAACACTCTTATTGGCGTAAATCGCAATTAAATCGCGACGCAAGCGCCTTGGGTTTTCAAAGGCGAGTGGCAATGACTGCTCGCTTTTTTATTTTAAATATTGATGTAAGGAGCGGATAAATGAGCCACCCAATCGAACAACTGGAACAGATCATGGCACAGTTGCGTGACCCAAAAACAGGTTGTCCTTGGGATATCAAGCAAACTTTTGACACGGTTGTTCCTTACACAATCGAAGAGACCTATGAAGTGGTGGAAGCGATCCACAACCAAGATTGGCCTAATCTCAAAGAAGAATTAGGTGACTTGCTATTTCAAGTTATTTTTTATAGTCAAATGGCGAAAGAGCAAGGGTTGTTTGATTTCTCGCAAGTTGTTGAAACGGTGAATGAAAAACTTACGCGCCGCCATCCTCATGTTTTTTCGGGTGCCAAGTTTGAGGATGAAGCGCAAATCAACGCCAATTGGGAAGCTGAAAAAGCCAAAGAAAAAGTACAAGCAGGAAAAAAAGATCAAAGTATTCTAGACTCAATACCACACGCTTTTCCGTCTCTTTTACGTGCTACAAAGATTCAAAAAAAGTGTGCCCAATATGGCTTTGATTGGGATTCTATCGGCCCAGTGGTTGATAAAGTCCAAGAAGAGATCGAAGAAGTCATGGAAGAGGCGTTGCAAATCAACCCTGATCCGGTTCGAGTAGAGGATGAAATGGGCGATCTATTATTTGCCACCGTTAACTTTGCTCGGCACTTAAAAATTGATCCAGAAGTGGCGTTAAATAAAGCAAATCGAAAGTTTTCACGTCGATTTAAAGGCATTGAAATGCTGGTGGCACGTCAGCACAAAACCTTGACCGATTTTTCTCTCGAAGAATTGGATGCGATGTGGAATGAAGTGAAGCGCTTGGAGTCGAAGTAATACCCTGTGTTGGCAATCCACAATAAAACCCACCCATTGAGACAAATTTGACTCATTTGAGTGGTGTGATAAGCCATATCAAGCGGTGCTCTTTGATTTGAAGCAAAAAATAAAAAATGACAGTGTGATAGATTTCACGTTGTAGCGAATAAGGGCTTCTGGTATATTTTTATCCCGTCCAGAAGAAATCCATTTCCCTCATTCAACCAATTTCAGGTTAAACATGACGACAAATTACATTTTTGTTACTGGCGGGGTTGTATCCTCTCTAGGTAAAGGTATTGCGGCAGCATCTCTTGCGGCGATTTTAGAAGCTCGTGGTCTTAAAGTGACTATGATGAAGCTTGACCCTTACATCAACGTTGACCCAGGCACAATGAGCCCAACTCAACATGGTGAAGTGTTTGTCACGGAAGATGGCGCTGAAACTGACCTTGACCTTGGTCACTACGAACGTTTTATTCGTACCAAAATGACCAAGCGCAATAACTTTACTGCTGGTCGTGTTTATGCCGATGTATTGCGTAAAGAGCGCCGTGGTGACTACCTAGGTGCAACGATTCAGGTTATTCCACACATCACTAATGCGATTAAAGATCGCGTTATCGCAGGCTCTGAAGGTCACGATGTCGCTATCGTTGAAGTGGGCGGAACCGTTGGTGATATCGAGTCATTGCCATTTATGGAAGCGATTCGTCAGCTTGCGATTGAAGTGGGCCGTGAACACGCGATGTTTATGCACCTGACTTTAGTTCCTTACCTTGCCGCTGCTGGTGAAGTGAAAACCAAACCGACTCAACATTCAGTTAAAGAGCTGCTTTCTATCGGCATTCAGCCTGATATTTTGGTTTGTCGTAGCGATCGCGTTATCCCAGCGAACGAACGTAAGAAAATTGCTTTGTTCTGTAACGTGCCTGAAAAAGCCGTTATCTCGATGAAAGATGTTGATTCTATCTACAAGATCCCTCAACTGATCAAAGCTCAAGGTTTGGATGATATCGTTTGTAACCGTTTTGGTATTAAAGCACCGGAAGCGGATCTTTCTGAATGGGAACAAGTGATTTACGAAGAGGCTAACCCAACCGCTGAAGTGGTGATCGGGATGGTCGGTAAATACATTGAATTGCCTGATGCTTACAAATCGGTTAACGAAGCACTGAAACACGCAGGTTTGAAAAACCGTTTGAGCGTGAAAATCAAATACATCGATTCTCAAGACGTTGAAACCAAAGGTGCGGAAGTGCTGACTGGTTTGGACGCAATCCTC
The DNA here is from genome assembly GCF_002241085.1 of Vibrio sp. V03_P4A6T147. NCBI lineage: Bacteria > Pseudomonadati > Pseudomonadota > Gammaproteobacteria > Vibrionales > Vibrionaceae > Vibrio > Vibrio sp. V03_P4A6T147. Next base: position 10,450 of record NZ_NDIO01000293.1, on the reverse strand, counting down.
GTACCTGGCGGTTTTGGTGATCGCGGTATCGAAGGTAAAATTCTTGCTGCGCAATATGCCCGCGAAAATAAAGTACCTTACCTAGGGATTTGTTTAGGTATGCAAGTGGCGCTGATAGAATACGCGCGTAATGTTGCGGGTATGAAAGGTGCGCATTCAACAGAATTTAACAAAGAGACTCAATACCCTGTGGTAGGCTTGATCACCGAATGGGTAGATGACGAAGGTAACGTAGAAGAGCGTACTGAAAAGTCTGATCTTGGTGGTACTATGCGCCTTGGTTCGCAGCTATGCCACTTAGAGAAAGGCACCAAAGCGTATGAGCTTTACGGTAGTGCAACCATTCATGAACGTCATCGTCACCGTTATGAAGTTAATAATAAACTTCGTCCGCAGATCGAAAAAGCTGGCTTGAAAGTATCAGGTCTGTCTGCTGATAAGAAGCTAGTTGAAGTGATTGAGAACCCTGCTCACCCATGGTTTGTAGCAGCTCAGTTCCACCCAGAATTCACGTCAACCCCTCGTGATGGTCACCCACTATTTGCAGGCTTTATTAAAGCGGCAGGTGAGTTCCAACGCGGTGAATCAGAGAAGTAACAAGGATACGGGCAGTTGCAATTGTTGTGCTGCTGCCCTTTATAGTTTTGACATTTAAATTCAACGAGAGGAAACATTAATGTCTAAGATCGTTAAAGTTCTAGGTCGCGAAATCATCGACTCACGTGGTAACCCAACAGTAGAAGCTGAAGTTCACCTAGAAGGCGGTTTCGTAGGTATGGCAGCTGCGCCATCTGGTGCATCTACTGGTTCTCGCGAAGCTCTTGAGCTACGTGACGGTGACAAATCACGTTTCCTAGGTAAAGGTGTTCTTAAAGCGATTGCAGCTGTAAACGGCCCAATTGCTGATGCTCTAGTTGGTAAAGATGCTAAAGATCAAGCAGCTATCGACCAAGTGATGATCGACCTTGATGGTACTGAAAACAAATCTAACTTCGGTGCGAACGCAATCCTAGCGGTTTCTCTAGCGAACGCAAAAGCGGCTGCGGCTGCGAAAGGCATGCCTCTATACGAGCACATTGCTGAGCTAAACGGTACTGCTGGCCAATTCTCTATGCCTCTACCAATGATGAACATCATCAACGGTGGCGAGCACGCAGATAACAACGTAGACATCCAAGAGTTCATGATCCAACCTGTTGGCGCAAAAACTCTTAAAGAAGCAGTACGTATGGGTGCAGAAGTATTCCATAACCTAGCTAAAGTTCTGAAGTCTAAAGGCTACAACACTGCTGTTGGTGACGAAGGTGGTTTCGCTCCTAACCTAAAATCTAACGCTGAAGCGCTAGAAGTTATCGCAGAAGCGGTTGCAGCGGCTGGCTACGTGCTAGGCAAAGACATCACTCTAGCGATGGACTGTGCAGCATCTGAGTTCTTCGACAAAGACGCTGGCATCTACAACATGAAAGGTGAAGGCAAAACGTTCACTTCAGAAGAGTTCAACCACTACCTAGCGGGCCTTGTTGAGCAATTCCCAATCGTTTCTATCGAAGACGGTTTGGACGAGTCTGATTGGACTGGTTTCAAACACCAAACTGAACTTCTAGGCGACAAAATTCAGCTAGTGGGTGACGATCTATTCGTTACTAACACTAAGATCCTTAAAGAAGGTATTGAGAAAGGTATCGTTAACTCAATCCTTATCAAGTTCAACCAAATCGGTTCTCTAACTGAGACTCTAGCTGCAATTAAGATGGCTAAAGACGCAGGTTACACAGCGGTAATCTCTCACCGTTCTGGCGAAACTGAAGATGCAACTATCGCTGATCTAGCGGTAGGTACAGCTGCAGGTCAAATCAAAACGGGTTCTATGAGCCGTTCTGACCGTGTTGCTAAGTACAACCAACTAATCCGTATTGAAGAAGCGCTAGCTGGTCGTGCTCCTTTCAACGGTCTTAAAGAAGTGAAAGGCCAAGCTTAATCCCACTGGATACAGCTTAGCATCATTACTTTAAAGAACGCCCTGCAATGCAGGGCGTTTTGTTTTTTCTGCTATCTCAACTCGCATTTTGAATTGCGAGTTAAGAAGGGAAAGATTTACACCGCGCTAATCGCTGCGATCCGTCGTTTATCCAGCTCTTCTTTGATCGCTTTCCCTTGAAAACCATCACGGATCACCTGTTGTACATCGACACTCAGTGCGGCTTGATAGGCTTTGAGAAAAATATCGCGTTGCGGATAAGGGGTCTCTTCGCAACCTAATCGACCCGCATGATCGGCCTGACAACAAAGTAAAACGTCCAGCAAGCGCTCAGGCTTGCGCCATGCATCGAGTTTATCGAGTATTTTGAGTTTGGTGCTGGGTTTTAATTCTGCCGCTCGATGAATATTGGAATGCTGCTCGCAGACGAGTAGTGCCAACTCTTTACACTCATTTGGAATACGCACCCGCTCGCACAAGGCTTTAATGATATTAACTCCTGTGTGACAGTGCATTTTATGGCTGGGCCATTCGCTTTTAGGTGTGACTCCTTTACCTAAGTCATGCACTTGCGCTGCAAAACGAACCGCTATCGATGAAGAGAGCTTCGCCGCTTGCGCTGCAACCATTAAGGTGTGTACTCCGGTATCAATTTCAGGATGCCATTTTTCCGGTTGAGGAACACCAAACAGGCGATCCAGTTCGGGTAATACCACTTTAAGTGCACCGCATTCATATAAAACAGAAAGAAATATTTCTGGATGCTGAGTGGCCAGTGATTTCTGCCACTCTTGCCATACGCGCTCGGCGGTTAAGTGTTGCAACTCACCTGATTGCGTTATTTGTTTCATCAGTGCCATGGTTTCATCGGCAATGGTAAAACCTAAATGTGCGAATTTGGCCGCAAAACGAGCGACGCGAAGGACACGTAGTGGATCTTCGATAAAAGCATCAGAAACATGGCGCAGTAGGCGATTGTGCAGATCGCGCTGGCCGCCATAGGGGTCAATAAGCTTACCAGCGTTATCTTGTGCAATGGCGTTAATGGTCAGATCGCGGCGAGCGAGATCCTCTTCCAAAGTCACATCGGGTGCGTAGTAGCAGGCAAAGCCTGTGTAGCCAGCGCCAGTTTTGCGCTCAGTGCGAGCAAGGGCATACTCTTGTTTCGTTTTCGGGTGAAGAAATACGGGAAAATCTTTTCCTACAGGAGTAAAACCAGTGGCCAGCATTTGCTCTGGGCTGCTGCCTACTACAACCCAATCTTTGTCATAGATATCAATATGGAGCAACTGATCGCGTACCGCGCCCCCAACTAAGTATACTTGCACCGGATTACCTTAAATATGCTGAAACGCCATTGGCGATTGATGTTAGTAATGGTACTTTTCATCACAGTGAAATGATAGAGACGAGAGAATGTATAAGGAATTTTTTGGATTTACCGAGCCGCCATTTTCAATTGTACCGAGCTCTCGTTACCTATTTTTGAGCCATCGTCATCGTGAAGCGATGCAACATTTACAAGCAGGGCTGGGTGATGGTGGTGGTTTTGCGCTATTAACTGGCGAAGTGGGGACTGGCAAAACAACCATCGCAAGAGCGATGCTTGCGGCACTCGATGATAGTACTCAGGCGGGGTTTATTTTAAATCCAACTTTTTCGAACATCGAGTTGCTTGAAGCGATTTGTGATGAGTTTGCGCTGTCTTACCCACCTTCAGGGAGTTTAAAGGCGCTTAGCCAAGTAATTTATCATCATTTACTGCATAACCACGCGCAAGGGAAACAGACGCTATTAGTGATAGATGAGGCGCAGCATCTGGCCGCCGATGTACTGGAACAGTTGCGACTACTGACTAACCTTGAAACGGAGAGCCGTAAGTTGCTTAAGGTTTTACTGATTGGTCAGCCTGAGTTACAACAAAAATTGCAATTACCTCAGTTACGCCAACTTGCGCAACGTATTACCGGTCGTTATCACTTGCTGCCTCTCAATGTTCAAGAGACAGAGCAGTACATCCACTTTCGTTTAGCGTTAGCCGGCGGTCACAAGGATTGGTTTGATCAGAAAAGTATCAAATGGATAGCGGAACAGACCCACGGTATTCCGCGTTTAATTAACTTAGTGTGCGATGCGAGTTTCAAGTTAGCCTATCAGCAGGGCGTGAAAGCGCTCTCATTTGAATTAGTGCGTACCGTGGGTCAAGAGGTCATGAATTTTCAGTCTTCGGTCTATCAGTCGCCTCATGCTCGCCTCGTATCGTCTTCAATATCGTATCGCTCTCCTCTCATTGCGGGCTTAGTGTTAGCTGTGTTCATTGCGTGGTTTAGCCCGCCATGGATTGATCGCATGATGCGCTTTGCGTTGCCTTCCCCTGAATTACCTAAACCGATCACTCAAGTGGTGATCAGTGCTCAATTGGAACAAGATCTAGAACGCTCGAAGGCATTGGAAGCGGCTATTAGCGATCTTTATAAAGTGTGGGGTTACAGCGCATCTTTGGCCGATAGTTTTTGTGATGCTCAAGCACAAGGACGCTTTCAATGTCAGCGTATGCAGGGTGATTTCAACCAATTAAAGCAGTTAAATTTGCCAGTGGTGCTTACTTTAGCTGCGGAGCAAACACAAGCTTATGCGGTGCTGTACCAGATCAATGCTGAGCAGGTGCAATTGTTAATGGCAGGAAAGCATGTGCAAATTAACCAAAGTCAGCTCAATGACGTATGGACAGGAGAATATCACTACATTTGGCAGCACGATTTACTCCGAACGTTGAAACAGGGCATGCAAGGAGATGATGTTGAACTGCTTGACCAAAAATTGTCTCAGTTACTTGGAGAGCAAGCCACAGGACATCAACGTTTTGATGGGGAGGTAAAGCGCAAAGTAGCGTTTTTCCAGCGCTGGCAGAAAATGGACAGCGATGGTATTGCTGGGGCTCGCACTATAAGTCGGCTTGAGCTATTGACTCAACACAACGCACCTCGTCTTCTCATTATTACTAAGGAGCAAGGATAATGTCGCAAGTGCTTAAAGCATTAGAGCAATCAGAGCTTAGCCACCAGAGCAAAAGCTTGCCTCACTCTCCTCATGTGGCAGTATTTAATCAATCCTTGCCATCTTCATGGTGCTCGAAATCATCGCTTACCGTGTTGTTTGCTCCATCGTTACTCTGTTGCGGTTATCTTGTTTATCATTCATACCAAGCTCGAATCGATGAGCTAGAACAATTGAAGCACAATGCGCCACAAGTTGTGCAACAAGAGGGGGCTTACCAAGTTCTGGAATACCCTGACTTTGGTGAGTTACAAACTAATACACCACGAGTGAAAACACTTACCGAGACAAGCTCTACGCCGCCATTTACTCCTTTACATGGTACCCAGTTGACGACTAGTGAGCCGCGGCGAGATAAAAACGCAGATCAGGAGTTTGGCCTTAATGATCTCGACTTAAGTCAATTATCCCCGGAATTGGTACAACGAGTTGAGTTGGCGATTCAAGGCAAAGATCAAGTCGTACTTGTAGGAGACACATCAAAAGATCATCTTCTGCTCACAGAACATCTTGATACCTTTTCAGGTCGTATCCCAGCGCTGAATTTCCAGACTCACGTTTATTCAAGTCGTACAGATAAACGATGGGTAAAAATTAATGGCGTAGAGCGAAAGGTAGGTGATGATGTGGTGAATGGTGTGCAATTAGTCGAGATTAATCCGCAATCGACCTTGATACGTTTCGATGGTGAATTGATTGAAATCCCAGCTCTTTATGATTGGAAAGGATAAAAACGGTCACCTTTCTCTGGTGACCGTTTTTCAAGTGATAGATCCAGTCAGTTAGGGAGACTATGCCCAACCAGAAGGGTGTTTCTTACGGCGTGGGATAATGTGTGGCAAAATTAGTCCAAGTAACAGACCAATACCCGCTACGCCGCCCCCGTAAGTAAAGTATTTAAGCAGTAGATCCTCTTTCTGAGTATCCAGCTTAGCGCGCAGTTCGCGAATTTCAGTTTGTGAATCAGTGAGCTGCTTACTGATATCACTGTAGTTTTGTTCTAACTCTGAAATTTGTTGATTGCGAGCCTCTAATGAATTGGCCAATCCGGCTTTTTCACTGTCTGCATTTTGCTTTGCATTGGCCAATTTACTTTTCACTTCGGCCAGCTCACTCTCCAATTTCGGCAAACGCATCGCCATGCTTTCTTGGCGAGTGACAAAACGGCTTTCAACCCAACCCGTGCGGCCTTTCTCATCGGCAATCTGGCTATAACCAGTATCGTTATTAACATCAAGCAGCTTTACTTTGTCTCCTGCATCGATGCTACCGAGAATACGAAATTGGTTACTTGGACCTGAATGAATATAAGTAAAGAGTTTGTCCGCAATATAGCGGTCTTGCGCAAACGTTGGCGCAGCCAACATGGTCAGTAAAACCATGCAGATCAGTTTTTTCACGATAAGTCCTTTAGCTATCAAATGAGGTATTAAAATGCTTTCGACAAATATTAAGAAGTTTCGTTGATTGGTGCAACAAAGAAGGGAGGCTAAGCCTCCCTTTCTGTGCGTTTGAGTCAATTAATGACATTGCACTTACAATCTATTGACTTATTGTATTAGCCAAATATTGCTTGCAGGGCATAGAAGAAAATGACCGCAAGTAAAGCGCCTGCTGGCAAGGTGACAATCCATGAAGCAACGATATTACGCACCACACCTAGATTCAATGCCGCAATTCCACGAGCAAAACCAACCCCTAATACCGCACCAACAAGTGTTTGTGTGGTTGAGATTGGAAGGCCAGTACCTGATGCCAATACGACCGTTGACGCTGTTGCCAACTGAGCGGCAAAGCCACGGCTTGGCGTCAGTTCAGTGATACCCGTACCGACCGTCGCCATCACTTTGTGACCAAGGGTAGCTAGGCCAACCACAATACCAAAACCACCCAGTGGCAAAATCCACCAAGCAATTGAGCTTTTAGCACTAACAGCACCCAAGCTTTCAACAGTTGAAACCACCGCAGACAGAGGACCAATCGCGTTAGCTACATCATTTGAACCATGCGCAAAAGCCATTGCACACGCAGTGATCACCATCAATACGCTAAAGATGCTCTCAACACCGGAAAACCCATGGTCTTCTTCGCGGTTAGCAAATTTTCTCTTGATGTAGTAGTAACCACCGACCATAACAAGGCCTGATAGAGCCGCCGAACATAACCATGCTTCACCGGTACTCAAGTGTAAGCCTATATGTTTAAGGCCTTTTTTGATGGTAACCAGTGCGATAACCATAGTGGTGATGAACATATAAATAGGAACAAAGCGTTTGGCATTCATCAGTGGATTTTCAGTATCGAAAATCAATCGTTGAGCACTGACGAAGATTAAGTAGGCGAACAAACCAGAAATGACTGGGGTGACAATCCAACTGCCTACGATGCCTTTTACTGAGGCCCAATCAACCGCTTCTGGGCCGACAGATATGCAGGCAAATCCGATAATGGCGCCGATGATAGAGTGAGTCGTTGATACAGGCCAACCCATGTATGAAGCCAGCAATAGCCATGTTCCGGCGGCGAGAAGCGCAGACATCATGCCATAAACAAGAACGTCGGGTTGGTGAGCGAAAAGTGCGGGTTCGATGACGCTGTTACGAATGGTTTCGGTTACTTCACCACCCGCTAAATATGCACCAGCGAATTCAAAAATCATCGCAATGATAATAGCTTGTTTTACGGTTAGCGCTTTTGAGCCTACTGAAGTTCCCATAGCATTAGCAACATCGTTTGCACCAATACCAATCGCCATCATGAAGCCAAAAGCGGCTGCAACAAGAATCAGGACAGTGCCGTAGTTCGCAAGGATATCCATCGTAATACCTAGTCTTTTGATAACAAGCGGAGCATAACTGGACTCATTTTCTCGAAGCGAGTCAAAACCATCAGCGGAGAAAATAATCAACGCCTAAGCTGATGGATCAAGTTTTGCTCTTCGTTATTTGGTTAACTTACTGATTTAAGAGCGAGAAAGCATTAGTTCAAGACGAGCGCCAACGCGCTGAGCTTGATCGGCAATGCCGCCCACCCATTCTAGAATTTTGTACAAGAACATTACATCGATCGGATTCATTTTCGACTCAATAGCCATTAATTGTTGGCGGAGTCGAACCTGCATCGCATCGGTGTCATCTTCAATCACATCCAGTTGATTGATCATTTCCGCCACCAGTGTGACTTCACGACCTTTAAATCCTGTTTCCAATAACTCATCGAGCTCATTGATCACTTTTTGCGCTTGATTTGCTGCATCAAGGCAGCGTTTTACGTAGGCAATGAAGTTTTCTTGAAGAGGCTCTGGGATGATCAATTGACGACCGTAGACACGGCCTGCAATATCTTTTGCAAGGTTGGCCAGTTTATCTTGCTGAGTTAACAGCTCTAGCATGTCAGTACGATCGACAGGCATAAATAAACCGCGTGGTAGTTTAAGACGAATTTCACGCTTGAGTACGTCCGCTTCTTTCTCTAAATGAGAAATTTGGGCTCGAATTTCACCTGCTTTCTCCCAGTCACCCTTTGAACAAACTTCAAAGAAATTGACTAAGTGAGAGCAACATTCATTCACACACACAACGTGGCGCTGCAAAGGCTTTATAGGGGACTTTGCAAATAACCCCATAATTGTATTTACTGGCATGGTCGTTCAACCTAAAAAATATAACCTTAAAATAACATACACCATTCATGGCGAAATGTTGAGCGATGGCTATAAAGGCGCGCATGTTAACCCATTAAATCTCTCATTAAAACTGTTTTAGATCATCATTCCAGTGATATTTGTTACTTGCCCCACTGTGCATTAGGCCATATTCTTTCGCTATCTGCTTTGAAAGGGTTAGTTATGGAAACCGAGATAGAACTGAAGTTTTTTGTTTCACCAGAATTTTCGGAAATTTTGCGTTACAAGATCTCTGAAATCAAAGTACTTCAGCACAGTTGTCGAGCGTTAGGGAACACTTACTTTGATACACCTGACAACTGGTTGCGTCAACACGACACAGGGCTTCGTATTCGTCGCTTTGATGATGTGTATGTTCAAACTGTTAAAACGGCGGGTCGAGTCGTTGCAGGGTTGCACCAAAGACCAGAATACAATGCTGAGCACAACAGCAATGAACCGAACTTGACGCTTCATCCGGAAGATATCTGGCCACAAGGTAAAGATATTACGACCTTACAATCTGAACTGATGCCTCTATTTTCGACCAACTTCACACGCGAGCAGTGGTTGATTGGCATGGCCGATGGCAGCCAAGTTGAAGTGGCTTTCGATCAAGGCTTTGTCGTTGCAGGTGAAAAACAAGAACCTATCTGCGAAGTGGAGCTGGAGTTGAAATCTGGGCAAACGGATGCCTTGTTTACGTTAGCTCGCCAGTTTTGTGAGCACGGTGGTATGCGTCTGGGTAACTTGAGTAAAGCGGCGCGAGGCTATCGTCTTGCGTCTGGTTATCAAGGTGATGAAGTTCACGCCTTAACCTTGGTCAATACAATCAGTACTGACAGCGTGGAAGAGTGTTTTATTCACTCGCTAGAGCATGCATTATCCCATTGGCATCACCATGAACAGATCTACACCGAGCGCGATTCAATTCCGGCGTTACATGAGATAAGCCACGCCACCAGTTTTTTACGCCAGATCTTGAGCATTTATGGCGGCATTGTGCCACGTCGCGCCAGCGCTATTTTACGTCAGGAATTAAAATGGTTGGAGCAAGAGTTATCGTGGTTAAAAACTCATGACTACCTAACAAATCTGCTTGAAGATAAAGGCCACGCACTGCGTAAACTGGACGCTCGTAAATTTATCATCGCCGAGTTAAAAGAGCAGCAAGAGGCACTACCTAATCGGGAAGAAAACTTAAAGCTGCTCAGTTCGGCGCGGTATACTGGGTTACTGCTTGATCTCAGTCGTTGGATTTTGAGCCGTGGATGGCAACCCTTCTTGGACGATAAAGCCAGAGAAAAAATGGCGCGTAACGTCGGTTCGTTTTCGGTGAAGCAGTTGGATCGCACATGGGCCGAGTTAATGGAAGCTTTTCCTCCTAAAGTTGAGCTAAGCCCTCAAGAGTATATTGATCAGCAGTATCGTTTAATGCGTAATCTCTACACTGGCATCGGTTTTGCGAGCCTTTATGATATTGAAGAACGCAAAAACTTCCGTCTCCCTTGGGCTGATTTACTGCAAGGAATAGATGATTTATTAATGCTCAAGCCGCTAGAGAATTTGATCGACAAGTTGCAAGAAGACGAACAAGAACAACTCAAGCGATGGCTGATTCGCCAACAAAACTCCATTGTTCATGCGATGGAGCAGACGCGACAAATTGGCATTGAAGCCGAGCCTTATTGGCGTAAAAGTCGCTAATCAACCTGGCTCACAGCCAAAATGAAAAAGAGATACTGCGGTGT
>NZ_NDIO01000224.1:0-13015 GCF_002241085.1 Vibrio sp. V03_P4A6T147 | reverse complement strand
CTGAAAATTTTGGTGAACACCTTATAAATAAAAGGCTAGAAACTGTATTTCAGTATTGCATTCTGTCTTTTTTGTTAACGAAATTATTACATTTAACTGCGCGATATCAGGCTTTTTGTGTTAAAATAATGTTAACTTTTATGGGTTTTACAACCAAAATTCATTTATAACTATAAATGCTCAATGGAGCTGAGTGAGCAAGCCCGTGAAAGAAAGAAAGTCAAGACCTGTTAATTTAGATTTACAGACCATTCACTTTCCGATCAGTGCGATTGCATCCATCCTACACCGAGTGTCTGGGGTGATGATGTTCGTTGCGGTCGGAATTTTGCTGTGGTTACTCTCCCTCTCGTTAAGTTCTCCGGTAGGTTTTATGGAAGCCAGCAACATTGTGAATGGCTTTTTCGCAAAATTTATTTTATGGGGAATTTTAACCGCGCTGTCTTACCACATTGCAGGTGGTATACGCCATTTGTTGATGGACCTGGGCCACTTTGAAGAGCTGGAGTCAGGGGCTATGAGTGCCAAAGTCGCCTTCATCGCAACAGCAGTGCTTTCAGTTTTAGCGGGAGTATTGGTATGGTAAAACATGTTTCTTCTTTTGGTCGTAACGGAGTGCATGATTATCTGCTGATCCGTGCTTCTGCGATCATTATGACTCTTTATACTATCTACCTAGTCAGCTTCTGTGCTTTCTCTGGTGATATCTCCTATGTTTCATGGACACAGTTTTTTGGTGGAACCTTTACCAAAGTCTTCACAATGCTGGCGTTAGTCTCTGTCCTTATCCATGGTTGGATCGGTTTATGGCAAGTATTAACGGATTACATTAAGTGTTCTAAATTGCGTGGTGGCCTGCAATTGGTCGTTATCGCAGTGCTCTTTGGATACTTCTTCTCTGGCTTATTTGTATTGTGGGGTGCGTAAGTGACTATTCCAGTTCGTGAATTTGATGCCGTAGTGATCGGCGCTGGTGGTGCTGGCATGCGTGCAGCACTGCAAATTTCAGAGCAAGGTTTATCCTGTGCTCTGCTTTCTAAAGTTTTTCCAACACGTTCTCACACGGTTTCGGCTCAAGGTGGTATTACCGTTGCGTTAGGCAACGCGCATGAGGACCACTGGGAACAACATATGTATGACACGGTGAAGGGCTCCGACTATATCGGTGACCAAGATGCTATCGAGTACATGTGTAAGAATGGTCCAGAGTCGGTGATTGAACTAGAGAAAATGGGTTTGCCTTTTTCTCGTTTTGACAATGGCACCATTTATCAGCGCCCATTTGGTGGGCAATCCAAAAACTTTGGCGGTGAACAAGCGGCTCGAACCGCTGCTGCCGCTGACCGTACTGGTCACGCACTACTTCATACCTTGTATCAACAAAACATTAAATATAAGACCACTATTTTCTCTGAGTGGTACGCACTTGATTTAGTGAAAAATGAAGAGGGTGCAGTACTTGGCTGTACCGCCTTGTGTATGGAAACAGGCGAAGTTTGTTATTTCAAATCTAAAGCCACAGTATTAGCGACTGGCGGAGCTGGCCGTATCTATGCTTCAACCACCAACGCGCACATCAATACGGGTGATGGCGTGGGCATGGCTATCCGCGCTGGCGTCCCAATGCAAGATATCGAAATGTGGCAATTCCACCCAACAGGGATTGCTGGTGCTGGCGTTCTTGTGACGGAAGGGTGTCGTGGTGAAGGTGGTTATCTTTTAAATAAAGATGGCGAACGTTTCATGGAACGTTATGCACCAAACGCGAAGGATTTGGCTGGTCGCGATGTAGTAGCCCGCTCAATGATGATTGAGATCCGTGAAGGTCGTGGTTGCGATGGTCCATGGGGTCCACACATCAAGCTTAAACTGGATCACCTTGGCAAAGAAACTCTGGAATCTCGTCTGCCGGGCGTATGTGAGTTGTCACGTACGTTTGCTCATGTCGATCCAGTTAAAGAACCGATTCCAGTGATCCCAACCTGCCACTACATGATGGGAGGAGTACCGACTCAAGTTTCAGGTCAGGCGATTAAGCAAGATGCTAAAGGCGCTGATGTGGAAGTTCAAGGTTTGTTTGCGTGTGGTGAAATTGCATCAGTATCGGTGCATGGCGCGAACCGTTTGGGTGGTAACTCTCTACTGGATTTAGTGGTCTTTGGCCGAGCAACAGGCTTGCATTTGGGCGAAACGTTGAAAAAGCAAGCGGACGCAAAACCTGCCACAGAAGCGGACATTGAAAAATCGCTAGAACGTTACAACCGCTGGGAAAACAGTACAGGTGGTGAAGATCCCGCGCAAATTCGTAAAGATCTGCAACGTTGTATGCAAAATAACTTCTCGGTGTTCCGTGAAGGTGAAGCGATGGCTAAAGGTCTTGAAGAGCTTAAAGTGATTCGTGAACGTTTGAAGAACGCACATCTTTCAGACAAGTCAACCGAGTTCAACACTCAACGGATCGAGTGTTTAGAGCTGGAAAACTTGATGGAAACAGCATTTGCTACCGCGGTTGCTGCAAATTATCGTACCGAAAGCCGTGGAGCCCACGCTCGCTTTGACTATCCTGAACGCGATGATGCTAATTGGTTATGCCATTCAATTTACAACCCTGAGACTGAAAGCATGTCGAAGCGTAGCGTAAATATGGAACCCATTTATCGTGAAGCGTTTCCGCCTAAAGCGCGCACATACTAAGGAGAAGGCACTATTATGAAATTGAAATTCTCTTTGTATCGCTATAATCCGGATGTCGATCAAAAGCCTTACATGAAGGATTATCTGCTTGAAGTCGAAGAGGGCTCTGACATGATGTTGTTGGATGCACTCATTTTGCTGAAAGAGCAAGATCCTACCATTGCTTTTCGTCGCTCGTGCCGTGAAGGAGTGTGTGGATCTGACGGTTTGAACATGAACGGTAAAAATGGATTAGCGTGTATCACTCCATTATCCGCGCTTTTGGCCAAAGGCACGATTGTTATTCGACCTCTGCCGGGGCTACCAGTCGTCCGTGATTTAATTGTCGATATGGCCCAGTTTTATGAAAATTACGAGAAGGTTAAACCTTACCTTGTGACTGACGGAAACTTGCCTCCGGCTCGTGAGAACTTGCAATCACCAGAAGAGCGAGCGCATTTAGACGGTTTATATGAGTGCATTATGTGCGCTTGCTGCACAACTTCATGCCCTTCTTTCTGGTGGAACCCGGATAAGTTTATCGGCCCAGCAGGTTTGTTGGCGGCTTATCGTTGGCTAATTGACAGCCGAGATACCGCAACAGATGAACGTTTATCTAATCTTGATGATGCTTTTAGCGTTTTTCGTTGCCATGGCATCATGAATTGTGTAAGTGTTTGTCCTAAGGGATTAAATCCGACGAAAGCCATTGGATATATCAAATCAATGCTTGTGAACCGTTCGGTTTAAAATGAATAAAAATTGCAGGTCTTCGGACCTGCCTTTTATAGCTCGGCATAGACCGAAGCAAACGTGAAAACTACTGGTTAAGGGAAAATATGCACAACGGCGTGATGAAGGCATGGCTCGAGTCTTCACACTTGGCTGGCGCCAATGCAACTTACGTAGAGGACCTCTACGAACTGTATCTAAGTGATCCTGATCTGGTAAGTGAGGAGTGGAAACGTGTTTTTGATGGCTTGCCTGCGCAAGCTGACAATGTGGTTGAACAGCCACATTCACGTGTCCGTGACTACTTCCGACGACTCGCGAAAGAAACAAAGCATTACAATGTCCAAGTTAGTGATCCAGATGTCGATGCTAAGCAAGTAAGAGTCTTGCAGCTGATTAATGCTTACCGTTTTCGCGGTCATGAAGCGGCTCAACTCGACCCCCTAGGTTTATGGCAACGCCCATTAGTGGCAGAATTAGACCCAGCGTTCCACAATCTTAACGAAGGTGACTTCGAAGAAACTTTCAATGTCGGCTCTTTTGCTATCGGGCAAGAGACAATGAAATTGAAAGACATTTATCAAGCCCTCAACAAAACCTATTGCGGTTCCATCGGTGCAGAATACATGCACATTATCGACACTGAACAAAAGCGTTGGATACAACAACGTCTTGAATCAGTCGTTGGTCAACCTTCTTTCAGCAAAGAAGAAAAACGAATTTTTCTCGAAGAATTGACAGCCGCAGAAGGACTTGAGCGTTATTTAGGCGCGAAATTCCCCGGTGCTAAGCGTTTTTCTTTGGAAGGTGGTGACGCGCTCATCCCAATGATGAAAGAGTTGATCCGTCATGCTGGTAGCACAGGTATGCGTGAAGTTGTGATTGGTATGGCGCACCGTGGTCGTCTTAACATGCTCGTCAACGTCTTAGGTAAAAAACCTCAAGATCTGTTCGACGAGTTTGCGGGTAAGCATGGTGAAAGCTGGGGAACGGGTGATGTTAAATATCACCAAGGTTTCTCTGCTGACTTTGCGACACCCGGCGGTGATGTGCATCTAGCCTTAGCATTTAACCCTTCGCATCTTGAAATTGTTAACCCAGTCGTAATTGGTTCAGTTCGTGCTCGACAAGATCGATTGGGAGATGAAGACGGTTCGACAGTGCTACCTATTTCGATTCATGGTGACTCTGCTATCGCTGGCCAAGGTGTCGTTGCCGAGACATTTAACATGTCTCAAGCGCGTGGTTATTGCGTGGGAGGGACGGTACGTATTGTTATTAACAACCAAGTTGGTTTTACCACGTCAAACCCTCGTGATACACGCTCGACTATGTATTGTACTGACATCGCTAAGATGGTTCAGGCCCCCATTTTCCACGTCAATTCTGATGATCCAGAAGCAGTTGCTTTCGTCACCCGCATTGCACTCGATTATCGTAATGAATTTAAGCGTGATGTCGTCATTGATCTGGTGTGTTATCGCCGTCACGGCCATAACGAAGCCGACGAGCCAAACGCAACTCAACCGCTGATGTATCAAAAGATCAAAAAGCATCCTACACCGCGTAAGCTTTATGCCGATGTTTTGATAGAGCGTGGTGAGTTTGATATCGAGATTGCCACACAGTTAGTCAACGAATATCGTGATGCTCTGGACCATGGTGAAGTCGTGGTGAAAGAGTGGCGTCCAATGGCACTGCATTCTGTTGATTGGTCACCGTATATTGGCCATGAATGGGATATGCCATGGAATAGTAAAGTTGACCTTGAGCGTTTAAAAGAGCTAGGTAACCGAATTTGTCAGTATCCAGAAAGCCATAAACTGCAAAGTCGTGTGGATAAAATCTATACCGACCGACAAGCGATGGTTAATGGAGAGAAGCTTCTCGATTGGGGTATGGCTGAAACGCTGGCTTATGCAACCTTAGTTGATGATGGAAAGCGAATCCGCATTTCGGGGCAAGACTCTGGGCGTGGAACCTTCTTCCACCGTCACTCGGTATTGCATAACCAAAGTGACGCAAGTACCTATATTCCATTGGCGAATATCCATGATAAACAGGGTCCTTTTGAAGTATTGGATTCGGTTTTGTCGGAAGAAGCAGTGCTAGCTTTTGAATATGGCTACGCGACAGCGGAGCCGAGTGGTTTGACGATTTGGGAAGCTCAGTTTGGTGATTTCGCCAATGGAGCTCAAGTTGTGATTGACCAGTTCATCTCTTCCGGTGAACAAAAATGGGCGCGTTTGTGTGGTTTAACCATGCTGCTACCTCATGGTTATGAAGGACAAGGCCCGGAACACTCATCAGCACGCCTAGAGCGTTATTTGCAACTGTGTGCCGAACAAAACATGCAAGTGGTGGTTCCCTCTACGCCAGCGCAGGTATACCACATGCTGCGTCGTCAGGTTGTTCGTCCAATGCGTCGACCATTGATCGTTATGTCACCAAAATCGTTGCTGCGTCACCCACTATGTATCTCAACACTGGAAGACTTGGCTGACGGATCGTTTTTGCCGGCTATCGGCGAAGTTGACGATCTCAACCCAGCGAATGTCAAACGTGTTGTGTTCTGCTCTGGTAAGGTTTACTACGACCTGCTTGAACAGCGCCGCAATAACGAACAAGGTGATGTTGCTATCGTCCGTATTGAACAGCTATATCCATTCCCGAAAGAAGAAGTGGAAGCGGCTATCGCTCAATACACTAATGTTGTTGACTATGTATGGTGCCAAGAAGAGCCTCAAAACCAAGGTGCTTGGTACAGTAGCCAACATAACTTCCGTTCTGCCATTCCAGCCGGTGCTGATCTGAAATACGCAGGTCGCCCTGCATCAGCATCACCAGCCGTTGGTTATATGTCGGTACACTTGAAACAACAAAAAGCGTTGGTTGAAGACGCTCTGACCCTAGCTTAACGAACTAGAAGTAAAAGGAAGACACAGATTATGACAATTGAAATTCTGGTTCCAGATCTACCTGAATCAGTGGCTGATGCAACAGTCGCGACATGGCATAAAAAGCCAGGTGAAGCCGTCGCTCGTGATGAAGTACTCGTTGAGATTGAAACTGATAAAGTAATTCTTGAAGTGCCAGCGCCTGAGGCGGGTGTTCTCGAAGCCATTATCGAGCAAGAAGGTGCGACGGTGCTTTCGAAACAGTTATTGGCGAAATTGAAACCCGGTGCCGTTGCAGGTGAACCGACGAAAGATACCACCAACGATACAGAGCCGTCTCCTGATAAACGCCACAAAGCCACACTGACAGACGAAACGAATGATGCGCTTAGCCCTGCGGTACGCCGTTTACTCGCCGAGCATGGTTTGGAAGCAAGCCAAGTGAAAGGCTCTGGTGTGGGTGGACGTATCACGCGTGAAGATATTGATGCTCATCTAGCGGCTGCAAAATCAGCGTCAGCAGTTGCTTCAAGTCAACCTGAGCCTGTCGTTGCGATGGCGCGCAGTGAAAAACGTGTACCGATGACGCGTTTGCGTAAACGTGTTGCGGAGCGCCTGCTTGAGGCAAAAAATAGCACGGCGATGTTGACGACGTTTAATGAAGTTAACATGAAGCCTATCATGGATCTGCGTAAGCAATATCAAGGTCTGTTTGAAGAGAAACACGGTATTCGTTTAGGCTTTATGTCTTTCTACGTGAAAGCGGTAACAGAAGCGTTAAAGCGTTACCCAGAAGTGAATGCATCTATTGATGGCCAAGATATTGTGTATCACAGCTATTTTGATATTAGCATGGCAGTTTCAACGCCTCGTGGCTTAGTGACTCCGGTTCTTAAAGATTGCGATACGCTAAGCCTTGCCGAAATTGAGAAGGGCATCAAAGAGCTTGCACTCAAAGGAAGAGATGGCAAATTGACGGTTGAAGAACTGACTGGCGGTAATTTCACAATTACGAATGGCGGTGTGTTTGGATCGTTAATGTCAACACCGATCATCAATCCGCCGCAAGCGGCCATATTGGGTATGCACAAAATCCAAGACCGCCCAATGGCTGTGGATGGCAAAGTAGAAATTTTACCAATGATGTACCTAGCACTTTCTTACGACCACCGTTTGGTGGATGGCCGTGAGTCAGTTGGTTTCCTTGTGACAGTAAAAGAGCTACTTGAAGATCCAGCACGTCTGCTACTGGACGTGTAACCTCACTGAACGTTGTTCAGTGAATGTAAGGCTAGGCAGGCTCACGTCTAGCCTTCATTTAAGCAAAAGGCTACAAGCTATCCTCTTGGATAAATTGCAGCCGCTTAATTTGAGAAGCACCCTACAGATATATGGCGCAGCATAGCTGCCGCTTTATGGAAATAATAAATCCCCTAAGGGATAAACAAACGGAAGAACATAATGAATTTGCATGAATATCAAGCCAAACAGCTGTTTGCAGAATTCGGTTTGCCTGTACCGGAAGGTTATGCCTGTGATACTCCACAAGAAGCTTTTGAAGCGGCGGGTCGGATTAGTACAGCGAAGAAAGTTGTTAAGTGTCAAGTGCATGCAGGTGGTCGCGGTAAAGCGGGTGGCGTTGAGTTGCACGACACTAAAGATGGTGTCAAAGAGTTTGCTCAAAAATGGCTAGGTAAACATCTGGTTACTTATCAAACGGACGCAAATGGCCAGCCAGTATCAAAAATTTTGGTTGAAGAAGCCTCTAATATCGCGAATGAGCTTTACTTAGGCGCTGTTGTTGACCGTGCGACTCGTCGTGTCGTGTTCATGGCCTCAACAGAAGGCGGCGTGGAAATTGAAAAAGTAGCGGAGGAGACTCCGGAGCTGATTCATAAAGCCGCAATTGATCCTTTGGTTGGTCCGCAAGCCTATCAAGGCCGCGAACTTGCTTTCAAACTTGGCTTGGAAGGCGACCAAATTAAGCAATTTGTGAAGATCTTTCTAGGTCTTGGCGCTATGTTTACCCAGTATGATCTTGCATTGCTAGAAATCAACCCATTAGTTGTCACCGCTGAAGGGAACTTGTTGTGCCTTGATGGCAAGATCAACATCGACTCAAACGCACTTTATCGTCAACCTAAACTTCGCGAAATGCACGATCTCTCACAAGAAGATGAGCGCGAAGCTCATGCTGCTCAGTGGGAACTGAACTATGTTGCTCTTGATGGCAATGTTGGCTGCATGGTGAACGGTGCTGGCCTTGCAATGGGCACTATGGATATTGTTAACCTTCATGGCGGAAAACCTGCAAACTTCCTTGATGTTGGTGGTGGTGCAACCAAAGAGCGTGTTGCTGAAGCGTTCAAAATCATTTTGTCTGATGACAACGTAAAAGCCGTATTGGTGAATATTTTCGGCGGTATCGTACGTTGCGATATGATTGCAGAAGGCATTATCGGCGCGGTGAAAGAAGTTGGTGTAACGGTTCCCGTAGTCGTGCGTTTGGAAGGTACAAATGCGGAATTAGGACGCGGAGTACTTGCAAATTCTGGTCTTGATATCATTGCAGCTGAGTCGTTAACGGACGCAGCTCAGAAAGTTGTTGCTGCGGCGGAGGGTAAATAATGTCGGTACTTATTAATAAAGACACCAAAGTAATCTGCCAAGGTTTCACTGGTGGTCAGGGAACTTTCCACTCCGAACAGGCGATTGCCTACGGTACACAAATGGTCGGTGGGGTTTCCCCGGGTAAAGGTGGTCAAACTCACCTTGGTCTGCCTGTATTTAATACGGTGCGTGACGCAGTGAGAGCAACGGGTGCAACGGCAACCGTTATTTATGTACCTGCACCATTTTGTAAAGACGCTATTTTAGAAGCAATTGACGCTGGTATTGAACTTATTGTGACGATCACTGAAGGTATACCGACTACCGATATGATTGACGTAAAAGTGAAGCTCGAAGAGACTGGTGTGCGTATGATTGGCCCGAACTGTCCGGGTGTGATTACACCGGATGCGTGTAAGATCGGCATCATGCCAGGCCACATTCATAAGAAAGGAAAAGTGGGTATTGTTTCTCGTTCAGGAACGCTAACTTATGAAGCCGTTAAGCAAACAACAGATGAAGGCTTTGGTCAGTCAACGTGTGTTGGTATCGGCGGTGACCCAATCCCGGGCTCTAACTTCATTGATATCTTGAAACTATTCCAAGACGATCCTGAAACTGAAGCGATTGTGATGATTGGCGAGATCGGTGGTACAGCCGAAGAAGAAGCCGCGGCATTCATTAAAGAGAATGTCACGAAACCGGTTGTGTCTTATATTGCTGGTGTGACAGCGCCTCCGGGTAAACGGATGGGCCATGCTGGTGCTATCATTTCTGGTGGTAAAGGGACAGCTGATGAGAAATTTGCAGCGCTTGAAGCCGCGGGTGTGAAAACCGTCAAAAGCCTTGCTGATATCGGAAAAGCATTGCGTGAAGTGACGGGGTGGTAATCACGCCTCCCTCAGTTTGAAGACAAACCCCGAACCTTGTTTCGGGGTTTTTACTTTAGATTCAATAGGTTTTGATACTAGCGTTTTACAAGTTGACTGCACATAAACATCGTTGTAGCTGTCACGACAACCGAAGGGCCTGCAGGTGTGTCAAAATGCCACGAGAGGATTAGCCCGCCCAGCACAGCTAAAGCGCCAACCAAAGAAGCCAATATTGCCATTTGCTCTGGGGTTTTTGTGAGTCGCCTAGCGGTCGCCGCGGGAATAATCAGCAGCGATGTCATAATCAGAGCACCAACAAATTTCATTCCTAGTGCAATCACCACCCCAATCAATAGCATCAGCAGCAAACGCATTAAATCAACGTTTATGCCCTCAACAAACGCAAGTTCTTCGTTCACTGTAGTTGAAAGTAATGGACGCCAAAAAAGAAATAGCAGTGCACTTACTGCAATTGCTCCTCCCCAAATGAAGGCTAAATCAGTAAAACTTACCGCCAATAAATCGCCAAAGAGATAGCTCATTAAATCTATGCGAACGTTATCAAGGAAGCTTACTGCAATGAGACCAATGGATAACGAGCTGTGAGCGAGAATGCCGAGCAAAGTGTCTGTCGCCACAAGCTGCTGTTTCTGCATAGTAACCAAAATGATTGCAAGCCCAAGACAGCAAACGAGCAACGCAAGATAAAGGTTGATATCAAGCAAAAAGCCTAGCGCCAATCCCATCAGCGAGGCGTGTGCGAGGGTATCGCCAAAATAAGCCATTTTTCGCCAAACCACGAATGACCCAAGGGGACCTGCGATAACGGCAATACCAAGGCCTGCTAATATTGATGGAAGAAGAAATTCAATCATGATGGTGACCGTGTGAATGATTTGAACAGCAAGTTGCATCTCCTTTCACAGGTTGGCCTGCTAAGTCGTGATGATGCTGATGTTTGTGATGGTAAAAAGCTAAGGCTTCGCGATTGCGCGTACCAAATAATGCGATATAGCTTGGGTGTTGAGTAATCGTTGCAGGTGAACCGAAACAGCAAACATGGTGATGAAGACAGATAACATCATCCGTTTTTGCCATCACCAGATGCAAATCGTGAGAGACCATGAAGACACCACAGCCGAAACGATGTCGTATGGCATCGATAAGATCATACAGATCAATTTGCCCTTGCACGTCAACACCTTGAGCTGGTTCATCAAGAATTAGAATATCTGGGCGCTGTAGCAATGCACGGGCGATAAGAATCCGTTGTGTTTCACCACCGGACAGCTTATGCATATCATAATCAAGAAGATGCTCGGCCCCGACTAGTCTGAGTGCGTCTAGCAACTCTTGTTGACTAAAACGTCCAGCCAAACTTAAAAATCGTTTAACGGGGAGTGGTAACGCGTCATTAAGTTTTAACTTTTGAGGAACATAACCAATTTTAAGGTTTTTTACGCGCGTCATCGTTCCGCTATGGACGGGCTGTAGCCCGAGCAATACTTTAACGAGCGTCGACTTGCCCGCACCATTAGGACCTATCAGTGTGGTAATCTTCCCTTTTTCTAGGTTGATACTGACATTGTCCAAAACACGGCGGTTGTTGAATTCGACACAAATGCCTTGCAGCTGAATTAAGTTGGACATGAATGGAACTTATTTGCAATTCGGAAGTGTTATAATGTAACATTTCGTTCCCTTTAACGCTATATACCGAATGGAAAAACCATCATGTTGCGTCAGATTATGCTCCTTCTTTGCTTAATAACATTATCGCCTTTGGCGTGGTCTACGGTCATTTTGACCAGCATTAAGCCGATTCAGATGATTACATATGAATTGACTCTCGATGTGAATGAACCAGAAGTACTACTGGGGGCAAATACCTCACCGCATGACTATGCGTTGCGCCCTTCTGATGTTAAAAAAATCAGAGCGGCGGATTTAGTGATTTGGTATGGAAAAGACCTTGAGCCATTCTTAAGTAAGACATTAGCGAGTCACCACAACGTTTTGACCATCAGCCAAATTGATGGCCTGACACTGAGAGAGCTCAGTGGCGAACAACACGATCATGATGGGCATCACCATGGTATGTATGACCCACATTTTTGGCTTGGAACAGATCAAGCCAAGCAAGTGGCAGCGGCGATTACCGCAAGTTTAGTGAAAAGTGATAGCGCTAATGCCGAGCAGTATAAAGTAAACTTAGTCCGCTTTTTAGCTCAATTAGATTCGACCCATCAAGCAATCACGCAGAAGATGAGCAAAATTAGTGATAAAGGATATTATGTTTTTCATGATGCATACGGCTATTTTGAACAGCAATACCATTTGAATAACCTCGGCCATTTTACCGTTAGTCCTGACAGAAAGCCGGGTGCTAAAACCCTAATCACCATTAAAAATTCAATCATTAATAATGAAGCGAAATGCGTGTTTTCAGAACCTCAGTTTACTCCGGCGGTGATTGATACTGTGACTCGTGGCACTAAGGTTAAAACGGGAGTACTTGATCCATTAGGCGCAGATATCAAAGTGAAAAGTGGCAGTTATTTTGAGCTGTTAAATCAGCTGAGTAACAACTTTTACACTTGTTTGTCTCAATAGATGTACGCTGTATTGTATGTTGTACGATCTGCACTGAAATCTAGGATAAAGATTCACAGATTGTCGCTTTCTTAGCTTCAAAAAGCCTTATCTTTGGTTAGAATGTTTTGATAATTATCGCCACGAAAAAACAGTTTGCAATTTGGCGTGATATTGATTGAGGCTCTGTCTGTTGAAAGGAAAGAACGACTATTTTAAACCTTTGCTCTGGATCTTGGGTTTTCTGACGCTTTTATTAGCGCAGGGGACACAAGCTCTAGACAAAGCACCTTCCATCTTCTATCCATTGCCAGCTCAGGCTCAAGGAAAAATTTTTGCCGCACAAAATTTGTTTTTAGGTGAAGAAGGGGGAATTTGGATACACGATGTGCATGGCAAAGTGGTTTTCTTTGATGGACAAAACATCCTTCCCCGGCGTGGCTCAGTGCTTTCACAAGAGAGCGAAAATATTACCTATCTTAATAACGCTTTTTGGACGTTCATTGATAATGAACTTTATCGAACTTATCCCGCACAAGATCGCGAATTAGTATTCAGCTTAACGCCTGGAATCATCATAAAAAAAATAGGTTCGTCAGGTAATTTCATCTGGTTAGCCGATGAGACGCACTTTTATAC
>NZ_NDIO01000105.1:0-13117 GCF_002241085.1 Vibrio sp. V03_P4A6T147 | reverse complement strand
CCCTATATAGCTATGTTAAGGAAATAACATGTCTGAGATTCGCACTCTTGGCGAGTTTATTGTTGAGAAACAACATGACTTCCCCCACGCAAGCGGTGATCTTTCATCTCTGTTGTCCTCTATTCGTCTTGCGGCAAAAATTGTTAATAGAGAAATCAACAAAGCAGGCCTTGCTGATATTACCGGTGCAGTTGGTACGGATAATATTCAAGGCGAAGAACAACAAAAACTCGATGTCTACGCCAACGAAAAATTTAAAGCGGCGCTTGAAGCGCGCGATCAAGTGTGTGGTGTCGCCAGTGAAGAAGAAGATGAAGCGGTTGCGTTTAGCAAAGAGCTCAACAAAAACGCAAAATACGTGGTGTTGATGGACCCGCTGGACGGCTCATCCAACATCGATGTCAATGTTTCTGTCGGCACGATTTTTTCTATTTATCGCCGCGTATCGCCAGTCGGCACGCCACCAACACAAGAAGACTTCTTACAACCCGGTAATAAACAGGTTGCGGCTGGTTATGTTATTTACGGCTCTTCAACCATGTTGGTGTATACCACCGGCAACGGCGTGAATGGCTTTACTTATGATCCGTCACTCGGCACTTTCTATCTTTCACACCCCAATATGATGACCTTCGATGATGGTAAAATTTACTCCATCAATGAAGGTAACTACATCCGCTTCCCAACCGGCGTCAAAAAATACATTAAATACTGCCAAGAGAATGTGCCTGAAGATAATCGCCCTTACACGTCACGTTACATTGGTTCGCTAGTGGCGGATTTTCACCGTAACCTGCTCAAAGGTGGGATCTATCTATACCCAAGCACGCAAAGCCATCCAAACGGCAAGCTGCGTCTATTGTATGAATGCAATCCTATGGCGTTTTTGATTGAACAAGCAGGCGGTATTGCTTCTGACGGTGTCAATCGCGTGTTGGATATTAAGCCGATAGAACTGCATCAACGTGTGCCATTCTTCTGCGGTTCAAAAAATATGGTCCATAAATTGGAAGAGTTCTTGGAACTCAATCGCGATTAAATCAGCTCAATGAGCGCCTAACTCTAGGCGCTTTTTTTATCGATAAATATGAGGCAAGACTCTCTTTTTACGGTTTACACCGTTTCCTATTTACCGCTAAAGTTGCAACACAAGCGTTTACGTTCTGTTAATCAACCCAAAACAATTCAAGTCCAGCGACGAAAAAGGAAATGCTAAATGAGCTTAAACAACGTTCCGGCAGGAAAATCACTGCCTGATGATATTTACGTGGTGATTGAAATTCCAGCCAACGCCGACCCAATCAAATACGAAGTCGACAAAGAATCTGGCGCGGTATTTGTGGACCGTTTCATGTCTTCACCTATGTTCTACCCATGCAACTACGGTTATGTGAATCACACCTTATCGCTCGATGGCGATCCTGTCGATGTGTTGGTGCCCACCCCTTACCCGCTCATGCCAGGCTCGGTGATTCGCTGCCGCCCAGTTGGCGTATTGAAGATGACCGATGAGTCTGGTGAAGATGCCAAAGTGGTGGCGGTTCCTCACTCCAAGCTCACCAAAGAGTACGACCACATTCAAGACGTAAATGACCTGCCAGCACTACTGAAGGCGCAAATTACACAGTTCTTTGAACGCTATAAAGAGCTTGAAGCGGGCAAATGGGTCAAAGTCGATGGATGGGAAGATGCCGCTGCCGCGCGAGCTGAAATCCTGACTTCATTTGAACGCGCTCAAAAATAGTCACCATCATTAAACAGTCACGATAGTTATATACCCAAACAACTTGGAGTTGCAGGTAGGCGGTAAGTGAGTGAGTCCCCATGAGCATAGGCAAACTATGTGATTGGGGTGAACGAACGTAGCCAACACCGCTGCAGCTTCAAGTAGGAAGGGTATAAGTGTCGTTATAAATAAAAAGCCACATCCTGCTAATACGCTGTGTGGCTTTTTATTTCCATTTTCAACGCCGTTCGTTACACCCGTTGGCACCAGTCTCCAGAATTAATCACAGCAGTAAGACGGCTGTGATCTTGATAGAGATAAATCCACGCACGGCCAAATGGGGTTTCGATCGTTTCACGGCGATATTCGATGGGAATATCTTCTAAAAGATCGAGCTTTGCTAGTGTCTGCTCATCCACTCGATATACCTCACCGACTATCGATTGCTGTCCCTGAGCCAAGCCAGGATATGGACCTAGATCATACAGCGTATAGTCAGCTGGCGTGTAGAACGATCCTAACATTTCGCTTGTCTCAAGCAGATGCGCATTACTTTCACCACGGCGTAATGTGCCGTAGACAAAAACCAGATGTTGCATATGACTGTCCCTAGTTAAATTCAAACTGATACAAAAGATCCACCGCGCTATCTAAACCGGATACCGCTTCAACGTACAAATCCCTCATCAAGCGGTAACGCACGGTAAATTCGCCCACCGAGCTGAAAATACCAACACCATATTTCACTTGTAGCCCCGGTAAAATATAGCCGCTTACCGTCACTTGTGAATCATCACCGGAACCGGCCGTATCCAATTGCAGATCTTGCACACCGAAGGCTTGACCAATTTCGCCCACCACCTTACCGCTTTGTGCCAAGCTCAAACCAATCAGTGCAGTGGTCATCGCATTGCCACCCGCCTCGCCGTCAATATTCTGACCACGAAGTAGGTAAGAAAGTGCATTGGCTTGTGGCATCGCGGGTTCTGAAAAAATGGAGACTGCGGGTTCATCGGCAGAGCCGGTCACTTTTACCCCT
Organism: Vibrio sp. V03_P4A6T147; assembly: GCF_002241085.1. NCBI lineage: Bacteria > Pseudomonadati > Pseudomonadota > Gammaproteobacteria > Vibrionales > Vibrionaceae > Vibrio > Vibrio sp. V03_P4A6T147. The sequence continues at coordinate 10,352 of NZ_NDIO01000105.1, read as the reverse complement.
GCAATCACGCCATCTTGTGTGTTATCCGGGTTGCGCACCGCTTTAATCGAAACATAAGGTTGATCAACCGGTCCATTCATTAAAATTTTGCCTTCTTGGATCAGCAAATCTTGTCCAAAGGATCGATACGAACCATTTTGGATATTTACTTCTCCAGTAATAAAAGGGCCTTTATCCTTTTGCGCCACATTGAGGCGGCCAATCAAGCCGCCTTGCAAACCAAAGGCACTGAGCCGGAAATCATCACCAATCGAGATGTTTACATTCGTTTCAACGTTAAATGGCATGGCGCTTTGCTCGCTCACAGGCTGTAAAGCAGCGTCCAATATCACTTGATCTTTGGAGACACCAATCGCGCTCGGAGGCAACTCTTCTACCACGATACGTCCCCAAGGCAGGTTAATATTCCCTGTCACAGTGGCCAGTTGAGGTTCTAGTGTGATGCTCATGTCTGGGATAACTTTAATCTTGACGATAGGCGGCAGATCCACCAATAGCTCATCGGCCAACACGCGCAGGTTGGCACGCCACTGCTCCATTTTCTGCCAGTCGGCATCCCCCTTGATACTCAACTCGCCATCCGCAGTTTGAATCGCTGCATTGAGCAAGGCTTGGTAACCATTAAAGTCCATCGCCACTCGGCCCGAGGTAACATCAAGCGGCGAAATATCGCCTTTGACGACAATGTCATCCACCACCACGCTGCCCATCACTTTCGGGTGCAACATCGGCCCACTGAAGGCAAGTTGACTGCTAATCTTCGATTTCGCTTGGCTATAATCCCCAAGCAGCGGCTGTAGAAAATCAATATTAAAAGTGGAAAGCGTTAATGCGCCATCCATCATTTTTTCTTTTGCCATTAGATCCGCAATGGTGATTTGCCCCGACAGATCGCCATTATCGGTCACATCCACTAGCCAACGAGCAAACAGCTTGTTCTGTTCAAGCGTACTTTCAATAGTGACGCTATCCCAACCTAAAGTAATGGCTTGGTCGATGTGCTGCGTGACTGCACCTTGGCTTAAGCTGAGTGACACTTTCGCTTGAGGCGCAGTATTGGGCGCCCATTGAGCTGTGAGACTGACATCGGCTTGGCCTTTAAGTTGAGTCTCTTGCGGTAAAAACATTGCGATTTGCTGAAAATCAAAATGATTGAGAGAGAGCTCGGCCGCGCCACTTTGCCCCACAGTCGCGTCTTTATCCAAGCAGAGCGATGCTCCCTCTTGCTGCCAACAATGCGCGGTAATCGTGGCTTGTTGTTTCTCGATATTAACCGCAACAGGTGTCGCTTGGTTTAATAGCCACGGCCCTTGTTCTGTGGACAGTTGTACTCGTTCCAGCGCACCTTGCCACTGCATCGTCGGCTTATCTTCAAAAGATCCGCTGATCGCCAAGCTGGTTGAAATCAGATTTGAAATGACGTCTAAGCTCAGTTGATGCTGCGCCTGCGTGCCTGAAAAACGCAAGTCCACACTATCAACTAACTGCTGCTGGTAGCTCAACTGGCTCGCCTGCAATTTCACTTCGGCTTGTGGCACAGGAAGTGGCGTAACATCACCAGTTAAAGTCACCTGCTTTAGGGTCGCTTGTTGCTGCCAAGCAAGATCATTTGCATTGAGGCGCAGCTTGATTTGTGGCTGCTGTAAATCACCACGCAGATAAATATCGCCAATCACTTTGCCGTGCAAATCAGGAACACTTTTCACCAGATCCGCAAAATCAACCGATAAGCCCATACGCCACTCTTTATCCAGCTCACCTTTGGCCGTAATCTGGTTGGGTCCATGGGCTAACGTTAAGCCGCTGGTCGACACAGTAAAAGCGCCTTTCCCTGTCATATCTGATGCGTTTAATTGACCTTCAATATTCAGTGGGTAGCCACGCAACACACCCTCAATATCCAAAATAGGCAGCGCAACGTTCCAACCGACCTGCTCGGTCAGCTCACCCGTAGTTTCGAGCTTACCGCTGATCACGCCTTCGGCTTGCGGCCACTGTAATCCCGGCTGAATCTGTTCTAAATTCAGCGCCGCTTGCCAGTGAATTGGGGCTTGCCAGTTGGCCATCACTTGACCAGCAATTTGCCCCCCTAAGGTATCGATGAGCAAAGAATCTAAGTTGATTTGCTGTAAAGTGCCTTTACCAGCAACATCCAGCGTCACATCGGGCAGATCTTTACCTTGCAGTTGGCCATTGAGCGCCACGCTATATCCGTCGAGTGAGCCTTGAGTTTTTAAACTCGGCACGCGAACAAAATAGTCTCCTTGCCCAATCAACGGCCACTGTGCTTGAACATCATCCAACGAAATATCAAACGGGATCTCAGGTTGAAGTAGCGCCAATTGCGCATTTAAGTTTGCTTGCGCAAGCCCGCCCAGTTTCGCGTTGAGCGTTAAATCACCCAAGCTACCCGAAGCCTCTAGCGCCAGTGTTTGCCCCTGAGCTTCGGCCATTTTGAGCGTGCTTTTTAAAGAGAGATTGAGCGGATAGTCTCCCTTCAACTGCGCATCAGCTTTTAGGTTGGCAATCAATTGTGGCAGCTCAAGCTCAAGTGATTTTAATGAAACACTGCTCTGATAAGCATTGGCGACCAAACCAAGATGCTTGACAACCAAAGGCTCAGCTTGCTGAAGAGTAAACTGGTTGATATCAAAACGCTCCACTTCCAATTGCAGCGGAATGATCACCTCTGGCAAGGTGATGGGCGTTTTCACCGCAGGTGCCACCGTCGATGATACGGTTGTGGATTGAGTGGATTTGGATTGTGCGCTTGAGGCTGAATCGACATCTTCATTGGTCGCAAGCTTCAGTTGAATATCGCTCCAACTGGTTTTGCCAATCCGTAAGCGATTACCTTGAAATGAGGCATGAGTAGAAAATTGCTTCCATGCCAGCGTATTACCCAAAATATCCAGCTGAATATCATTGAGCTCCACACGGCCAACCTTAATTGGCACCGGTGTAGAGATTGACGTAATGGGATCAGAGGCAGACGAAGGCTCACCTTGCGTCGAAGGGGGAAGCTCTGGCAGTGCCAGCCTTAATCCACTGATCGCAAGTTCATTTAAGCAAATTGAAGGCTCCAATAAGCAGCTAGCACTTATGGCTAATGTCACGCGCTGTACATCGAGATCGAGCTTTAATGCTTCATCGGAAAAGGTGACTTGGTTGAGCGTGAAACGTGGAAAAATTGCACCTTGAGCGCTGGCAACCTGCAGTTGTGGCAGCGCTTTTTGCGCTCCCCACAACAGACCGTTAAGCCCTGTATTGGTAAACAACAAGGCTGCGAGTGCAATAAATACCGCACCCAACAAGGTGAATAAAATCGCCGATGCCCATTTGGTTATCTTCAACATCACTTTGGTCATAGTTCAGGCCCCAAGGTGAAATGCAGCTGAAATTCATCGCCGGGATTGGCGTCAAGCCCCCATGCAAAATCTAAGCGGATCGGTCCAACCGGAGAAGCCCAGCGAATCCCGGCTCCCACACCAGTTTTCCAATCCGGCGAGTCATTAAAGGCATCGCCATAATCGACAAACAGTGCGCCCCACCAATTTCCAACCAAGCGATATTGATACTCCAACGAACTGGTGGCGATGTATTTGGCCCCAGTCAGTGCGCCGCTGGCATCTTTAGGTGAGATAGACTGATAGCTATACCCTCGCAAATTGTTATCGCCACCAGCAAAGAAGCGCAGAGAAGGCGAGAGTTTGTCAAACTCTTCACTGAAGTTTGCGCCACCGTCTAAACGCAATAAACCACGATGGTTTTGCCCAGCGCTGCGTATCCAAGCCGTGCCCGCCAACAACCGCACCACACGCGTTTCAGAGACGAAATTTGGATCGCCATACTCAAGTGTGATGCTCTGTTTATCGCCCCACATCGGCATTGAACCACCACGAACACGCGTACGAGAATAGGTCGCTCCCGGTAATACAAACTGGCCGACATCGCTTTGCAAACCTTGTTCGTAGTTTTCTATCAAATAACGAACGAATAGGCTTCGATGCCAACCACCATCACGCAGCCAGTGGCGTTCAAACGATAAGTTAGACTCCAAACTCTTCGTATCACGGTTATCGACATTCTTCATTCCATACTGAATTCGATAATATTCACGCCGCACATCTTCTAGCGGTATTTTGTAGCCAGCGGTAATAGTCTGCTCTGGGGCAGAAAGGGAGAAACTGCTATCAAAACTGTGGCCGAGGCTGTTAACCCAAGGTTTCTTCCACTTGAATGAACCACGCACTCCCACATCCGTTGAGTAACCTAAACCGGTTTCAAGCTGATTTCGAGCTTGCGGTGCAAGGGAAACCTTCATCGGCAGTTCGCGACCGTTCTCCAGTTGGCTAAGATCGGGTTCAACAAAAACAGAGGAAAACCAATCGGTATTGGATAAGTTTTGGTTATATTCCCCTACCTTGGAAACAAGGTAAGGATCATTGGTTTTATAGGGCTGAAGTGAGCGAACTCGCTGATCTTCAATTTGGCTGCCAGTAATGAGCGAGGGACCAAAATGGTAACGAATACCACTGTTAAAATGAAGGCGTACGAAAGCTTCATTCAACTCTGGCGCAACTTCCAAACGGCTTAATTCAAAATTCCCGTTAAAATAACCTTTTTGCAACGCTAAGTTACGGATACCCGATTTCAAAGCATCGTACTGGCCATGATTAACCGCCGCGCCCACTTTAAGGGCATTGCGGTTAATGAGATTGGCAAAATCAACATCAAATTCAGCTTCCCCGCTGATCACCACATCCATCTCTTTAATGGTTGTTAGCGGTCCAGGATTGATATTGACCATCAGCTCTTGCTCATCGCTCACCACCACAAACTCAAATTGAGGATGGTAGTAACCCAGCGCGACAAGCGCTTCCGTCATGCTTTTCTCTAAACGAGATTGAAAACGAAGATGCGTTGAATAGTCGCTCTCTGGAATCGACGATAAATAGGCTTCAACGTTGTTTTCTAATTCACCCTCTAAACCATTAATGGTTAACGCCACCTTGGCATACGCCGAAGTGGAAATAAGTAGCATCGTGAATAGAACTGGTAATGATTTTCGTCTCATGCTTAATTAAAGGAACAGTTGAGTAAACAGATCGTTAATGGATGGAAATCATACCGCCAATAGCAAGCTCCGTCTGTATGAAATCAGTCAATTATTCGGGCTGAATGTGAAACAGTGGCTCAACAACAATAAATAAAGCCAAAAATCGGTACACAAAAGGAAAGCTTATGCTCAATAAACAAACAATGGTCAGCGCACAAACAGCATTGAAAGGACGAGAAACTCCTATGTCAGTGGAGGAAATTCATTACGTTAACCACAGCAACATCACTGAGCAGCCTAATGAGCATCAGCAACAAATAGTGATTGGCATGGGCTGTTTTTGGGGCGCTGAACGCTTATTTTGGCAACTCGATGGTGTGGTGTCGACTTCAGTAGGCTATGCCGGCGGCTTTACCCCGAACCCAACTTACGAAGAAGTATGCAGTGGTGAAACTGGCCATACTGAAGTGGTACGCGTAATCTTTGATCCACAGCGCTTGCCATTAGACAAGCTATTAAGTCATTTTTGGGAAAAGCACGATCCGACCCAAGGCATGCGTCAAGGTAACGATAAAGGCACTCAGTATCGCTCCGCTATCTATACCTATTCAGAACAACAACAGCAAATAGCACAAACCTCAAAGCAGCGATACCAGCAGGCGTTGTCAGCCAGTCAACGAGCCTTAATTACCACCGAAATTGCACCCGCTGGTCCTTACTACTACGCCGAAAGCTATCATCAACAATATTTAGCTAAAAATCCGAATGGTTATTGTGGGTTAGGAGGAACAGGCATCTGCTTCCCACCCCAGCTCAGCGAATAAAGCGTGTAGAATTGAGGCTTTGTTAGCATTTTGTTAACCGCTTAATGGCCTCTTTTCGTGGTTTTATTGATTCTATGCTATACCTTTGTTGCTCAACTAAAAGGGACCCCTACAATGAAAAGTAAACGAGTGATCGCCATTCTAATGGCCTGCTGTCCAGCGCTTGCCATGGCACACAACATTACCCAAGGTCAGCAAGTTGCTGATGTTTCAGTGGAAAAATATGGTGAAATCATCCTACAAGATGATAAAACGGCCTTTCAAACTTGGGATACCAGCCAACTGCTAGGCAAAGTGCGCGTCATTCAAGCCATTGCTGGTCGCAGCAGTGCTAAAGCGTTAAATGCACCATTGATGGCTGCCATTACGGCCGCACAATTTCCCGCAGAAAGTTATCAAACCACCTCGATCATCAACCAAGATGATGCGATTTGGGGCACAGGATCGTTTGTCAAATCTTCCGCTCAAGACAGCAAGAAAGAGTTTCCGTGGTCTTCCATGGTGCTAGATGAAGCGGGAAATGTAGCCAAAGCGTGGGATTTAAAAGAGGAATCATCAGCGATCATCGTTCAAGATAAGCAAGGTAAGGTACTGTTTGTTAAGGAAGGTGCATTGAGTGATGAGGAAATTCAAACGGTTTTAGGCTTGATCAAACAGAATTTATAATAACCTTAGGTGGCCGATAACACGGCTGCCTTTGCTAAACATATCGTGGTGAAAGGTGCTTTTATAAAAATAAGAGTACGCTTTATTCTCACAATATTGTTATATTATAACAATTATCATTTTACTACTGTATTGGTTTGATGTTTACCCGTCTACGTTGCCCCCATTACCGAGCTCAAAGCATTGCATTATGTGCCATGCTGCTGATGCTATGGTTGAATGTCGCTTATGTAGATCATCACCTCGATACTAATCCTGCGCATCACGCGCAGCATCATTGCCAACTTTTTTCTGGCTTTCAAAATGGTCTAAGCAGTGCGCTGCCTATCCTTCCTGCCGTTAGTGGCTGCGAAATTCGATCATCAGTAGAGAAAACTCAGCGTCGCCCCTCAGTTCATTACGCTTATCTTGCTCGCTCACCTCCTCACTTTTAGACGTCTTATCTAGTTATTTATGATTTGTTACCCAAAGCCAAAGCGCTAAGGGCTATTTTGATGTTTAAAAGGAATCACCCAATGTTTATCCAACGTAAACTCGCTCTCTCTATCGGCCTAATTTTAAGCATGCCAGCACTGGCAAATGAAGAGTTTCGCCAACATGAGGCTCATGTACATGGCCACGTCGAGTTCAATATTGCTCAAGATGGGCAAGATTTACTGATTGAAATCACCGCCCCCGGCGCTGATGTAGTCGGCTTTGAACATGCACCACAAAATGATGAACAACAACAGCGCTTAAATAAAGTCCTTGAGCAGTTCAGCCACGCCGATGGCATTTTCCAACTGCCCGCTCCGGCCAAGTGTCATTTAGAAGAAAGTCGTATCGCGCATACGTTAAATGGTGAGCACCACGACCACGACCACGACCACGACCACGACCATGACCACGACCACGACCACGACCACGACCACGACCACGACCACGACCATCATGAAAAACATGATGATAAACATCAAGATAAAGATGCTCAACACGCACACCATGACCATAAAAAAGATGTGCATGATGAAGGCGAGCATAGTGGTCACGGTGAATTCACGATTCAGTACCAATATCACTGCGATAACATGCCGCAATTGCAGTACCTCGACACGCAATGGTTTAACTTGTTCCCAAATACCCAAACAATCTCTGCCAATGTACTGACAGACAAAGCACAATCTGCCTCTGAGTTGAAAACAAACAGCACTCGCATTACGTTTTAAGGCGTATAAGCAACAACCTAGAGTAAGCACACACTTACTCTAGGTTCATTGTCGTTAAAGGAATTCACAATGAGTGATTTGCATATTCTATCGCTGACGTCTGTCATTGAATTGAAAGAGGTCGAATTTCGTTGGCCGAGTAGCTCACAACCAGCCTTATCTATCCAGGATCTTTGTGTAAAACGTGGAGAGCACCTTTTTATTAAAGGGCCAAGTGGTTGTGGCAAATCGACCTTACTGAGCTTACTAACTGGGATCAACCAAGCACAACGAGGGGAGGTCTCTATTTTAGGCACCAACCTGTCGACGTTAACTTCCCGTCAACGGGATCGTTTTCGAGCCGATCACATTGGCTACATTTTTCAACAATTTAATTTATTGCCTTATCTCTCAGTGATTGAAAACGTTACGCTACCTTGCCATTTTTCCAGCACTCGCAAGCAGAATGTTGCAGGCGATCTGATTGAGAAAGCAAAACAGTTACTCACTCGCTTACATCTTGCACCTGAACTACTGACTAAACCGGTTATCGAACTGAGTATTGGCCAGCAGCAGCGTGTCGCGGCGGCGAGAGCACTGATTGGAGAACCCAAGCTGATCATCGCCGATGAGCCAACCTCTGCGCTGGATCACGACAATCGACTCGCGTTTATCGAACTGTTATTGGAAGAGGCGAATCGGGCAGGTTCAACGCTGGTGTTTGTGAGCCACGATCCCACCTTAGAAGCTTTATTTGACCGCGCAGTTTACCTCCCTCAATTGAATCAGGCAGGAGTGACAGCATGAATGTAATTACCAATCTGGCGTGGAAAAGCGTACTTAACCGCAAAACCACAGCACTACTCTCCATTCTGACGGTTGCCATTTCAGTCATTCTGTTAATGGGGGTTGAACGCATTCGAACTCAAGCTAAAGAGAGCTTTGCCAACACCATTTCAGGGACGGATCTAATCGTCGGCGGCCGCTCTGGACAAGTCAACTTGCTGCTCTATTCGGTATTTAGAATTGGCAATGCCACCAATAATATCGACTGGAAAAGCTACCAAGCCTTCAGTGAGCATCGCAGCGTCAAGTGGGCGATCCCCATTTCATTGGGTGACTCACACCAAGGGTTTCGCGTTATGGGCACCAATCACCATTATTTCGAGCATTTCAAATATGGAAGTAAGCAACCACTCACATTCTCTCAAGGCACTGAATTTCATGGTTTATTTGAAACGGTGTTGGGTTCTGATGTCGCCAAAACCTTAGGTTATCATATTGGCAGTGACATCATTATTGCGCATGGGATAAGCGATGTGGGTTTTAGCCGCCACGACAACCTCCCCTTCAAAGTAGTGGGCATTTTAGCGCCAACGGGAACGCCCGTAGACAAAACGGTGCATGTCTCATTAGAAGCGATTGAAGCCATTCACGTGGGTTGGGAATCGGGTGCGCATTTAGGCAATTCGCCATCCAAAGAGCAGCTTGAACAACACAACTTTCAACCCAAGCAGATCACCGCCATGTTGATCGGTTTAAAATCGAGAATTCAAACCTTTGCACTGCAACGTGAAATCAATAACTATCGCCAAGAACCTTTGAGCGCCATTATGCCCGGCGTCGCTCTACAAGAACTGTGGGGTATGATGTCGATAGCAGAACAAGCTTTAATGGCAGTGTCGGTCTTTGTGGTGGCGGCAGGGTTACTTGGTATGCTCAGCAGCTTACTGACAAGCTTGCAGGAAAGACGCCGTGAAATGGCGATTCTGCGCGCCATGGGCGCACAACCTAAACATATTTTTGCTCTGCTTATCAGCGAAGCGACGACGCTGACCTTCATTGGCATCTGCGTTGGATTAGCGGGGTTGTATTCACTGCTCGCATTGGCGCAACCTTTTATTGCGCAGCATTATGGCATTCAAATCACACTCAGCACCTTAAGCGGCTATGAGTGGCAATTATTAGCTTATGTACAGCTGGCTGGCATTATTATTGGTGTTATCCCTGCTCTACGCGCCTATAGACAATCACTTAGCGATGGAATGACCATTCGAATTTAGGACTTAACGATGAAAAAACTACTGCTTATCAGCACGCTGCTGCTATCAGGCTTGTTACCGATGTACGCACAGAGTAATGAACAAGTACTGACGCTCGATTGGATCGATCTGATCCCCGAGAACGAACGTAACCAATTCAACGCCGATGGTATGCCTGCATTGAACCATGATGGCGAAATGACGGCTGCACAATCAAAAATCGGCGGGGTTAGAAAAGAGCTCAATGGCAGCATGGTCAAAATACCCGGCTTTGTGATCCCACTGGAAGGTGACGCCAATAACGTTACTGAGTTTCTACTGGTGCCCTACTTTGGCGCATGCATTCACGTGCCGCCACCGCCACCAAACCAAATTATTTATGTGAAATATCCGCAAGGTGCTCCAATCCAGCAGCTCTGGGATGTAATTTATCTGATTGGGACACTGAAAACCGAAAGTGTTAGCCACGATCTGGCCGAAACAGCGTATGTGATCGAAGGCACTGCGATCGAAGAATACGACGACATGTAGTTAACAAAATAGCAACCTATTGATTCATCTAAACTAAACGATATAT
>NZ_NDIO01000250.1:0-13307 GCF_002241085.1 Vibrio sp. V03_P4A6T147 | reverse complement strand
CGTCAGATGTTTAAAAGAGACAGGCCAAAACTCTCTGATGTAATTGAACAGGAGTTAGAAAGGCTGATAGTGGAAGGAACACTCTCTCCGGGGCAACAATTGCCTCCAGAACGAGAACTGGCAAAACAGTTCGAGGTGTCTCGTCCATCCATTCGTGAAGCCATTCAACGCCTCGAAGCCAAGCGTTTATTAACCCGCCGTCAAGGTGGAGGTACGTTTGTCAGTGAGAACATTTGGCAGAGTTTTTCTGATCCTCTGCTAAATTTATTGTCTAGCCACTCTGAAACCCAGCTCGATCTATTGGAATCGCGCCACGCGATGGAAGGTATTTCAGCTTATTTCGCAGCATTGCGTGGTACTGAGGAAGATTTTGCTCGCATTCAAGCCTGTTTGGCGAGAATTGGTGAACAACAAGCGAAAAAAGAGGTCGAAGCAGAAGCGTCTGCGGTGGTCGCGTTTTTAGTCGCTCTCACTGAAGCGGCCCACAACGTGGTGCTTTTGCATATTGTTCGCAGCCTTGCTCCTTTGCTTGAGCAAAATGTTCTACAGAATTTAAAACTATTACACCGCCGCCATGAAGTGGTGGAGAAAGTAAGTAGACACCGAGCTAATATCGTGGATGCGATCGTTTCTGGTCAGCCGGAAAAGGCGCGCGAAATGTCCCATTCTCACTTAGCTTATATCGAAGAAACATTGTTGGATTTGACCAAAGAAGAGTCTCGTCGTGAGCGTTCGTTGCGCCGAATTCAGCAGGGTAATGAGTCGTAACCTACGGCGAATTGCTTGTTTTATAGATCCAACCAATAGAAGGATAGATCGCCATGTCTGACATGAAGCATGACGTAGATGCACTGGAAACTCAGGAATGGCTAGCCGCCCTTGAGTCAGTTGTACGTGAAGAAGGTGTAGAACGCGCTCAGTTCTTACTTGAGCAAATTCTAGATAAAGCACGTCTAGACGGTGTTGATATGCCAACCGGTATTACCACGAACTACATCAACACCATTCCAGCTGCGCAAGAACCAGCATACCCAGGTGACACAACGCTTGAGCGTCGCATTCGCTCAATCATCCGTTGGAACGCGATTATGATCGTTCTACGTGCATCGAAAAAAGACCTCGATCTTGGCGGCCACATGGCGTCATTCCAGTCTTCTGCTTCGTTCTACGAAACATGTTTTAACCACTTCTTCCGTGCGCCTAATGAAAAAGATGGCGGTGACTTGGTTTATTATCAAGGTCACATCTCTCCAGGGATCTACGCACGTGCGTTCGTTGAAGGCCGCTTAACGGCTGAGCAACTTGACAACTTCCGCCAAGAAGTGGATGGCAAAGGTATTCCTTCCTACCCACACCCGAAATTGATGCCTGAATTCTGGCAATTCCCGACCGTATCTATGGGTCTGGGTCCAATTTCTGCAATCTATCAAGCGCGTTTCCTCAAATATCTTGATGGCCGTGGTATGAAAGACACTTCTGAACAGCGTGTATACGCGTTCCTAGGTGATGGCGAGATGGATGAGCCAGAATCACGCGGTGCGATTTCATTCGCCGCTCGTGAGAAGCTTGATAACCTATGTTTCCTTATCAACTGTAACTTGCAACGTCTAGACGGCCCTGTCATGGGTAACGGTAAGATCATCCAAGAACTTGAAGGCCTATTTAAAGGCGCAGGTTGGAACGTTGTTAAAGTGATTTGGGGTAACAACTGGGATTCTCTACTGGCGAAAGACACCACAGGTAAGCTGCTTCAGTTGATGAACGAAACCATCGATGGTGACTACCAAACATTTAAAGCGAAAGATGGTGCTTACGTGCGTAAACACTTCTTTGGTAAATACCCAGAAACAGCGGCGCTTGTTGCTGATATGACTGACGATCAAATTTTCGCGCTGAAGCGTGGTGGTCACGAGTCTTCTAAACTGTACGCAGCCTTTACTAATGCTCAAGACACGAAAGGCAAGCCAACCGTGATTCTGGCGAAGACCGTTAAAGGTTACGGCATGGGTGAAGCGGCAGAAGGTAAGAACATCGCTCACCAAGTGAAGAAAATGGACATGACTCACGTGCTGCAACTGCGTGATCGTCTTGGTCTACAAGATCTTCTGACGGATGAAGCTGTGAAAGAGTTGCCATACCTAACATTGGCAGAAGGCTCGAAAGAGCACGAATACTTACACGCTCGCCGTAAAGCGCTAAAAGGTTACACACCTCAACGCTTGCCTAAGTTCACTCAAGAACTTGTGATTCCAGCGGTTGAAGAGTTCAAGCCTCTGCTTGAAGAGCAAAAACGTGAAATCTCAACCACAATGGCGTTTGTCCGTGCGTTGAACATTTTGCTCAAAGATAAGAGCATTGGTAAAAATATTGTGCCAATCATTGCAGATGAAGCACGTACTTTCGGTATGGAAGGTCTGTTCCGTCAAATCGGTATCTATAACCCACACGGTCAGAACTACACTCCTCAAGACCGCGACATCGTTTCTTACTATAAAGAAGCGACTTCAGGTCAGGTACTGCAAGAAGGGATCAACGAGCTGGGTGCTATGTCTTCATGGGTTGCTGCTGCAACTTCATACTCGACAAACGATCTGCCAATGATTCCGTTCTACATCTACTACTCTATGTTTGGTTTCCAACGCGTTGGCGACATGGCATGGATGGCAGGTGACCAACAAGCACGTGGTTTCCTATTGGGCGCTACCGCTGGGCGTACGACGCTCAATGGTGAAGGTCTACAGCACGAAGATGGTCACTCGCACATATTGGCGGCAACGGTTCCTAACTGTCTTTCTTACGATCCTACATTTGCTTACGAAGTTGCAGTCATCATGCAAGACGGTATTCGCCGCATGTATGGTGATCAAGAGAACGTATTCTACTACCTAACGCTGATGAACGAGAACTACGCAATGCCTGAAATGCCACAAGGCGCTGAAGAAGGTATTCGTAAAGGTATCTACAAATTAGAAAGCTACGCTCCACAAGGAACGACTGGCTCTAAAGGTAAAGTTCAGTTAATGAGCTCAGGTACGATCATGAACGAAGTACGCAAAGCGGCTCAAATCTTAAGTGATGAGTACGGCGTGGCTTCAGATGTTTACTCAGTAACATCATTCAATGAAGTGACTCGTGATGGCCAAGCATGTGAGCGTTACAACATGCTTCACCCTGAAGCGCAGCCGCAAGTACCTTACATTCAAACGGTAATGGGTAGCGAGCCTGCCATCGCAGCAACTGACTACATGAAGAACTACGCTGAGCAAGCGCGTGCGTTTATCCCGGCTGAATCATACAAAGTACTAGGTACTGATGGTTTTGGTCGTTCTGATAGCCGTGAAAACCTACGTCGTCACTTCGAAGTGAACGCAGGTTACGTGGTGGTTGCCGCGCTAAGCGAACTAGCGAAACGTGGTGATGTTGAGAAATCAGTTGTGGTTGAAGCGATTAAGAAATTCAACATCGATACTGAAAAAACAAACCCGCTATACGCTTAATTAAGGTAGGAAAGAATAATGGCAATCGAAATTAATGTACCGGATATTGGTGCGGATGAGGTTGAAGTTACTGAGATTCTTGTCAGCGTTGGCGACAAGGTTGAAGAAGAGCAATCTCTTATTACTGTAGAAGGTGATAAGGCTTCTATGGAAGTACCAGCTTCTCAAGCGGGTATTGTAAAAGAAATCAAAGTAGTCGCTGGCGATAAAGTATCGACCGGTTCACTTATCATGATTTTTGAAGCAGAAGGCGCTGCGGTCGCAGCTCCAGCAGTGGAAGCTGCACCAGTTGCGGCTCCTGCTGCCGCGGCTGTCGCTGAGCTTAAAGAAGTTCACGTGCCAGATATCGGCGGTGATGAAGTGGAAGTCACTGAAATCATGGTCGCAGTCGGCGATTCAATCGCAGAAGAGCAATCTCTACTGACGGTTGAAGGTGACAAAGCCTCAATGGAAGTACCTGCTCCATTTGCTGGTGTACTGAAAGAGATCAAAGTGGCTGCGGGCGATAAAGTATCGACAGGCTCACTGGTGATGATCTTTGAAGTGGCGGGTTCCGCTCCGGCGGCAGCTTCTGCTCAAGTGGCAGCACCTGTAGCTGCAGCACCAGCCGCTTCGGCAGCAAAAGAGATCCACGTACCGGATATCGGTGGTGATGAAGTCGAAGTGACGGAAATCATGGTGGCGGTTGGCGATACTGTGAGTGAAGAGCAGTCTCTTATCACCGTTGAAGGCGATAAAGCATCAATGGAAGTTCCTGCGCCGTTTGCTGGTGTTGTGAAAGAAATTAAAGTGGCGGCTGGTGATAAGGTGTCAACAGGCTCTCTTATCATGGTGTTTGAAGTTGCCGGTGCAGCGCCCGTTGCCGTAGCGGCCCCTGCGCAAGCCGCGGCTCCAGCCGCATCAGCGCCAAAAGCGGAAGCGATAAAATCAGCGGTGGCAGCACCTGCCGAGTTTGAAGAGAACAATGAGTACTCTCACGCATCACCGGTTGTGCGCCGTATTGCGCGTGAATTTGGTGTTAACCTAGCGAAAGTCAAAGGTTCTGGCCGTAAGAGCCGCATCCTAAAAGAAGACGTGCAAAACTACGTGAAAGAAGCGCTTAAGCGTCTTGAATCTGGTTCTGCCGCAGTGGCTTCTGGTAAAGGTGATGGCGCCGCGCTTGGCTTGCTACCTTGGCCAAAAGTGGACTTCAGCAAGTTTGGTGACACAGAAGTAAAACCGCTTTCACGTATTAAGAAGATCTCTGGTGCTAACTTGCATCGTAACTGGGTGATGATCCCACACGTTACCCAATGGGATAATGCGGATATCACCGAGCTTGAGAACTTCCGTAAAGAGCAAAATGCGATTGAAGCGAAGAACGACACTGGCATGAAGATCACCCCACTGGTGTTCATCATGAAAGCGGTAGCGAAAGCACTAGAAGCATTCCCATCGTTTAACTCTTCACTTTCTGAAGATGGCGAAAGCTTGATTCTGAAGAAGTACGTGAACGTGGGTATTGCTGTTGATACGCCAAATGGTCTTGTTGTTCCTGTCTTCAAAGATGTGAACAAAAAAGGCATTTATGAGCTATCAAGAGAGCTGGCTGAAGTATCGAAGAAAGCCCGTGCAGGTAAACTGACCGCTGCAGACATGCAAGGTGGCTGTTTCACTATCTCTAGCTTAGGTGGCATCGGCGGTACAGCGTTTACGCCTATCGTTAACGCGCCAGAAGTCGGTATCCTTGGGGTATCTAAGTCTGAGTTTAAGCCAGTGTGGAACGGTAAAGAGTTCGAACCACGCCTACAACTGCCACTATCACTGTCATACGATCACCGTGTGATTGATGGTGCGGAAGGTGCGCGTTTCATCACATTCCTAAATGGCGCGCTATCAGACATTCGTCGTCTGGTTCTGTAAGCCAAGTTTAGTGAAAGAGAGGGCGGCCGTTAAAGCCGCCCTTGTTAACACGAATAATTGAACAATTGGATTACGAAGGGTTTTTTCTTAATCGAATTGTCGTCTAGCTCACAGGCTAAATGGATTTACTTTTCACACCATTAACATCTCTGTAAACTGTTGCGGTCTGAAAATAATTCGTTTTAATTCATTTGTTTTAAGTAATTGGCTCAGTCATGGGTTTAATTCATTGGATTAAACACTAAAAACAACGAGAACATCCACTCAGCCTGTTAGGGATAATGACTACAAGAGGTCAAAATGAGCAAAGAAATCAAAGCCCAAGTCGTCGTACTTGGTGCCGGTCCTGCTGGTTACTCCGCTGCATTCCGCTGTGCAGACTTAGGTCTTGAAACAGTACTTGTTGAACGCTACAGCACCCTTGGCGGTGTGTGTTTGAACGTGGGTTGTATCCCATCAAAAGCGTTGCTGCACGTTGCAAAAGTTATCGAAGAAGCGAAAGCATTGGCCCAGCACGGTATTGTGTTTGGTGAACCACAAACGGACATCGATAAAATCCGCCTTTGGAAAGAAAAAGTTATCAACCAGTTAACGGGCGGTCTTGGCGGCATGGCGAAGATGCGCAAAGTGACTGTCGTGAACGGTTTCGGCAAATTTACTGGCCCTAACGCCATTGAAGTTGAAGGTGAAGACGGTAAAACCGTGGTTAATTTTGATAACGCCATCGTTGCAGCTGGTTCTCGTCCAATTAAACTGCCATTCATTCCTCATGAAGACCCACGCATTTGGGATTCAACGGATGCACTTGAACTGAAAGAAGTTCCTGGAAAACTGTTGATCATGGGGGGTGGTATCATCGGTCTAGAAATGGCGACGGTTTACCACTCGCTAGGTTCTAAGATTGATGTGGTTGAGATGTTTGACCAACTTATCCCAGCGGCGGATAAAGACATGGTTAAAGTCTACACCAAACGTATCAAAGACAAATTTAACCTGATGCTTGAAACCAAAGTAACCGCTGTTGAAGCAAAAGAAGATGGTATCTACGTTTCAATGGAAGGCAAAAAAGCACCAGCGCAAGCTGAGCGTTATGATGCCGTTCTTGTTGCTATCGGCCGCGTACCAAACGGTAAGCTGATGGATGCTGAAAAAGCAGGTATTGAAGTTGATGAGCGCGGCTTTATCAATGTTGATAAGCAAATGCGTACTAACGTTCCTCATATCTTCGCGATCGGTGATATTGTTGGTCAACCAATGTTGGCGCACAAAGGTGTGCATGAAGGCCACGTAGCAGCAGAAGTAATTTCTGGTAAGAAGCACTACTTCGATCCTAAAGTTATCCCTTCAATTGCGTACACTGAGCCAGAAGTGGCTTGGGTTGGTAAAACTGAAAAAGAAGCCAAAGCAGAAGGCATTAACTACGAAGTCGCGACATTCCCATGGGCAGCTTCTGGCCGTGCTATCGCTTCTGATTGTGCAGACGGTATGACTAAGCTTATCTTTGATAAAGAGACTCACCGCGTGATTGGTGGCGCTATCGTTGGTACTAACGGCGGCGAACTGCTTGGTGAAATCGGTTTGGCTATCGAGATGGGTTGTGATGCAGAAGATATCGCTTTGACGATTCATGCTCACCCAACGTTACATGAATCGGTAGGCCTTGCTGCGGAAGTATTTGAAGGCACGATTACTGATCTGCCAAACGCAAAAGCGAAAAAGAAAAAGTAACTTCAACGCTGATGCGTTAAATTGCTGGTTAGTTAAATTGCCGGTTCGTAACATAGTAAAAAACCGCTGAATTCAGCGGTTTTTTTATGCTCATAATTCAGAGACTAGGAAGTTAAGCCTAGTGATCTTTTTTATAGATGCAGAGCATGCTGAGGTAGCTTTTCACGAGTACACCCATGCTGGCTTCGTCTTGTATGCGATTTGCTTGTACAAATAGTGAGTAGAAGATACCAAGAAAGAGCGTAGCAAGATGTTCTGGTTCATGCCGATCGCACACTTCGCCACGTTCAATGGCTTTGATAAACATATTTTGTACCAAAAGTTGATTAGTACGGTTGGTGGAGACAAAAAGTGGCCACACTTCTTCGCGCGTTGAAGCGCTCCATTCAAACCATACTTTTAACCAGTGACAATCTTCAATCACAAGAGAAATCATCTTAGTGGTGATGTTGGTTAAGTTATCTTTCGCATGCAAATCAAGATCAATATTATCTGCGAGGAAGTTTGAAAACTGACGTACAACATGAGTGAGTACGTCGTCGACTAAATCTTCTCGGGTTGGAAAGTAGTTAAAGACAGTAGCGACTGAAACTTGGGCGATTTCAGCAATATCTGCGTGGCCACCTCGGCCTATTCCCCGTGTTGCAAACACTTCAAGGGCGATTTCCATCAGTTGAAGTTTGCGTTTTTGTGGTGATAAGCGAGTTCTGGGGCGTTTTTCTATCGATGTTTCCATGAGTTGTTAATCCTTGCCAATGACTGTTGAATTGAGCTTTTCGCTCTAATGATTATTTTGTTAGTTGCTTTAAAGCTTTATGAGTGTACTGCTGCATATGGTTGAGGTCAACGTTTCGAGTTTGTTTTTTGTGCGATCGTGTTAAATCCCATCGGATTCAACGTGTTTTATTGTATCTTTTATTGATGTGGCGTATTTGTGGTGAGCGTGTCTGCGGCAGCGTAGGAGCTTTATTTCATCATATCCAGAGTTTTGCTAATTATTTAACTATCCTGTGTGGCAGTGGTACTATACGCGCCAAGCTAGTTACGCGACGCCATCATTAAACTGCGATGATCGTAGCGTGTCGCATCACCCGAAAAGAGAACAGTATGAAACATACAGTTGAAGTGATGATTTCTGAGCAAGTGGTTCAGGAACGAATTCGTGAATTAGGCAAACAAATCACAGAGCATTACCAAGGTAGTGAAGATCTGGTACTGGTGGGCTTGTTGCGCGGCTCATTTGTCTTCATGGCAGACTTAGCTCGCGCGATCGACTTAGTTCATCAAGTCGATTTTATGACCGCGTCAAGCTATGGCAACACGATGCAAAGCTCACGTGATGTGCGCATTCTGAAAGATCTGGATGATGACATTAAAGGTAAAGATGTGTTGCTGGTAGAAGACATTATTGATACGGGTAATACACTAAATAAAGTAAAAGAAATTTTGTCTTTACGTGAACCTAAATCCATTCACATTTGTACTTTACTGGATAAGCCTTCACGCCGTGAGGTACCTGTAGAGGTCAAGTGGATCGGTTTTGAAATCCCAGATGAATTTGTCGTGGGCGTAGGTATCGACTACGCACAAAAATATCGTCACCTACCTTACATTGGTAAAGTTGTGCCGCAAGCGTAATTTTGCCAGCGATAATAGAATGCCCACTAAATAGTGGGCATTCTGTATTTTTAACTATCAGTTTTAACGGCAATTAACACGCTGTTATCGACACAGCAAGTTATGTTGCGCATTAAGAATTTTTTCCATCGCTTTTTGATAGGTGTCGTTGACTCGCTCACGTGAATCGCAGCGAACGCCTAAGTATTCCAAACGTCCGTCTTCAATACCGTAGACCACGCCATGCAGCTCGACATCTTGGCCGCGCTCCCATGCGTTTTGCAGTACGGTTGAGTTACCTAAATTATACACTTGCTCGGCAACGTTGATTTCGCACAATTTGTCGGCTTTATCTTGTTCTGGCATTGCATCTAAGTAGGTACGGTGCTTAAGGTATAAGTCACGCACGTGCAGTAACCAGTTGTTGATCAAGCCCAGCGGTGGGTTATCAATCGCTGCGTTGACGCCACCGCAGTCATAGTGCCCACAGATGATGATGTGCTTGACCTTCAGTACGTCAACCGCGTACTGCACTACAGAAAGGCAGTTAAGGTCAGTGTGAATCACTTGGTTTGCAACGTTGCGGTGTACAAACAGCTCACCAGAATAAAGCCCAGTCAAACGCTCGGCCGGAACTCGGCTATCAGAACAACCAATCCATAGAAAATCTGGGTCTTGCCCGCGAGCGAGTTTTGCAAAGTACTCAGGACGTTCAGCCTTAATCGATTCAGACCAACGTGAGTTATTTTCAAAAAGCTGTTTCAGTTCTGGCATCTCACTTCCCTTAAAAATAGTTCAATCGCATTAATGGTAATGCGCAAGAATAGGCCTGACTATACACAATGTTACAATTCTGTTCTCTTATAAAATGACAAAACACTCACTCATCTGACGAGTTTTCCTAGTAAAAAAATTAAACTGCTTCCATCGCTATTTGGATGGTCAACAGAGAATCAATCATATGTAAAATAATGGTTAATTATTAGAATGATGATTTGTTAGAGTGAGACAACCTATTTTGAGTATGAGGAAAAGCATTGTGTTTAGAGGCCGTTTTGCCGATATCGACCTAAAAGGTGACGTCTTTGGTGGCGTCACGACCGCGATTATTTCACTGCCACTTGCCTTGGCTTTTGGTGTGGCGTCTGGTGCGGGGGCAGAAGCAGGGCTTTGGGGAGCAATATTGGTGGGGCTGTTTGCTGCCTTGTTTGGTGGTTCATCTACATTAATTTCTGAACCTACAGGGCCAATGACGGTCATTATGACGGCCATTTTAACCAGCATGGTGGCGCGTTACCCTGAAACGGGGCTTGCAGTTAGCTTCACGGTTGTCATGATGGCAGGCGCTTTTCAGATTGTACTTGGCACTTTAAAACTCGGGAAATACATCACCTTAATGCCCTATAGCGTGATCTCTGGCTTTATGTCAGGAATTGGGGTGATTTTGATTATCCTGCAGTTGTCACCGCTGCTTGGTCAGGCGGCTCCCGCTGGGGGAGTGATGGGAACGTTAACCGCGTTGCCCGAGATCATTAGCCAGATGAAGTTCAGTGAGCTCTTTCTTGGTTTGTTAACCTTAGGCATTTTATTTTTTCTCCCGGCTCAATATCGCAAACAAGTGCCCGTTCAGTTGATTGCGTTAGTTGGGGTGACGCTTATTTCAGTACTGTTATTTGATAGCGATGAGATCCGCCGTATTGGTGTGATACCCGCAGGCTTACCCTCTTTTGTTATCCCAACCTTTAATGCCGAGATGTTCACCACCATGGTGATTGACGCTTTAGTACTCGGTACGCTTGGCTGCATTGATACGTTGCTCACCGCGGTAATTGGCGATTCTCTAACGCGTAAAGAGCATGATTCCGATAAAGAACTGCGAGGGCAAGGGCTCGCCAATATGATAGCAGGGCTATTTGGGGCGTTGCCGGGTGCTGGCGCAACCATGGGTACGGTGACCAATATTCAGGTCGGCGCGCGTTCTCCTCTGTCGGGTGTAGTTCGTGCTTTAGTATTAGCCTTAGTGGTGTTGGTGGCGGGAGGCTTAACCGAACCGATTCCAATGGCGGTATTGGCAGGGATTGCGGTGTATGTTGGTTTCAATATTCTTGATTGGAGCTTTATCCAACGCGCGCATAAAGTGAGTGTGCAGGGGATGGCCATCATGTATGGCGTGATGCTGTTAACTGTCTTTGTCGATTTGATTGTTGCGGTTGGTTTGGGCGTTTTTATCTCAAATATTTTGATCATAGAACGCTTGAGCCGCGAGCAAGCTCGCCAAGTGAAAGCCATTAGTGATGCTGATGAAAACGATGTGCCATTGACTGACAGCGAACGAGCTTTATTGGATCAAGCCAATGGTAAGGTGCTGTTTTTTTATCTCTCAGGGCCGATGATTTTTAGTGTATCTAAAGCGATCGCTCGCCAGCATAATCACATTAGTGACTATGAAGCGATGATTTTAGATCTTACTGATGTACCTATGATTGATGTGACGGTTGGGCTTGCTTTAGAAAACGCGATTAATGATGCCTTAGATGCCCACTGCGCGGTCTACTTACTTTGCCCAAATGTGCACACCAAACAGCAACTGGAAAAGTTTCATATTTTGGATTTGGTGCCAACCGAGCAGACTTTTTCGTTTCGTTATGAAGCGCTCAATGCTGCGGTTAAGCAGGTAGCCCAAAATCGTTAAGCGTTAAGGTTGTGCAAGAATGAATTACGCAGATCGCTGGATCTGCGTTTTTTTATTTTATCAATTTCTAATATTGGGTTGAAAAACGCGAGCCTTAGCAGCACATTGGATAGGTTAACATCACAAAGAGTGATCCGTGGAATGTACGCATTAGAAATAGAACAATTACGAAAAACTTACGCTGGTGGGTTTGAGGCCCTAAAAGGGGTGAGTTTACAGGTTGAAAAAGGCGATTTTTACGCACTGCTTGGGCCCAATGGAGCCGGGAAATCAACCACCATTGGCATTATCTCTTCGCTGGTCAATAAAACCTCTGGCACCGTTAAAGTGTTTGGTTTTGATATTGATAAAGATCTTGAGCTTGCCAAACAACACATTGGTTTAGTGCCGCAGGAGTTCAACTTCAACCAGTTTGAAACGGTTGAGCAAATAGTGCTGCAGCAAGCTGGGTATTACGGCGTGACGAAAGCGTTAGCGAAAGAGAGGGCAGAGAAGTACCTCTCAAAACTCGATTTGTGGGAAAAACGTAAAGAGCGAGCACGTAATCTTTCTGGTGGTATGAAACGCCGTTTGATGATTGCTCGAGCCTTAATGCATGAGCCTAAGTTGTTGATTTTAGATGAACCCACCGCCGGGGTGGATATTGAACTGCGCCGTTCGATGTGGGAGTTCTTAACCGAAATTAACGCGCAAGGGATCACCATTATCTTAACTACGCACTATTTAGAAGAAGCGGAGATGCTGTGCCGCAATATCGGCATTATTAACCGAGGTGAGCTTATTGAAAATACCTCGATGAAGGATTTACTGGCCAAATTACAGCTCGAAACCTTTATTTTAGATATCGCAGAGAATTCTCCGCCAGCGCCACAACTCAGTGGTGTGATCTCGCAGACCATGCTCAACGGTTCGTTACAAATTGAGTTGGAGAAAACGAAAGGGCTAAATTCAGTCTTTTCACAGTTAACAGAACAGGGAATTACGGTGCTTTCGATGCGCAACAAAGCGAACCGCCTTGAAGAGCTGTTTGTCAGCATTGTTCAACAGCAAAGCCGAGGATAATCATGATGTATCGTTTATATTGGACGGCTTTTTGCAGTTTACTGACTAAAGAAATTAACCGTTTTACGCGTATTTGGGTGCAAACCTTAGTACCGCCAGCCATCACCATGACGCTCTATTTCATTATTTTTGGCAACCTAATTGGTTCGCGTATTGGCCAGATGAACGGCTTTAGCTATATGGAATATATTGTCCCGGGCTTAATCATGATGTCGGTGATCACTAACTCATACTCGAACGTCGCCTCTTCTTTCTTTAGTGCGAAGTTTCAGAAAAACATCGAAGAGTTGTTAGTTGCACCTGTACCTAACTACGTCATTATCGCCGGATTTGTGATGGGCGGGGTAGTGCGTGGCTTGCTGGTGGGTACGATAGTGACCCTTGTGTCGCTGTTCTTTGTTGATCTCAAGGTCGATCATTGGGGGATTATTGCGGCGACGGTTTTTCTCACCTCTGTTGTGTTCGCTTTAGGCGGCATGATTAACGCCATTTTTGCTAAAACCTTTGATGACATTTCGATTATTCCTACCTTTGTATTGACCCCATTAACCTACTTGGGTGGGGTATTTTATTCGATCAGCCTATTGCCTGACTTTTGGCAAGCGGTATCGAAAATCAACCCAATCGTCTACATGGTTAATGCCTTCCGTTACGGTTTTCTTGGTGTGTCGGATGTGGGAATTGTTACCTCGTTCAGTGTGCTTGGTATTTTTGTAGTGGCCCTGTATGGGGTTGCGCATTATCTGGTTTCGCGTGGTATTGGGTTAAGGACTTAATAGAGCCTCCCCCTTTTAGGGGGAGGCTAGGAG
>NZ_NDIO01000057.1:0-13330 GCF_002241085.1 Vibrio sp. V03_P4A6T147 | reverse complement strand
CACCAGCTCATTGCTTGGTTGCCTTATTTTTTTTATTCCATAGAATAGAAGCCATTACTAGCCTAATGGCTTTTTTTGTTGCTGAATTCCACAAATTGTCTATCGTTTAATCAAGTGATTATAGAAAAACAAAACTGAATAACGATTTTCAGAAGTGCGGCCACAATTTCTCTGATTTAAGGCAAATATTCTCACCTATGCAAGGTTTAGCAAAACTGCTTGTGATAGAAGACGATCCGCAGATCCGTCTCAATCTAAGTAACATTTTAGAATTTGTTGGAGAGCACTGCGAGGCGATCGAGTCATCCCAAATCAAGGATATTGATTGTTCAAGATTGTGGGGGGGCTGCATTATTGGATCGCTAAAAAGTGAGCAGTTAACTGATGAGATAGCTCAGTGGTTGACTAAGGCCAATTATATTCCACTTCTAATGGCAAACAAGCAGCCATATTCATTGGAAGAATTTACTCAATACGTCGGTGAACTTGAGTCACCTCTTAATTACCCTCAACTGAGTGACGCATTACGACATTGCAAAGAATTTTTAGGACGCAAAGGCGTGCAAGTTCCCTCTACATCGCGTAAGAATACCTTATTTCGTAGCCTTGTAGGCCAAAGTCATGGTATCCAAGAAGTTCGCCATTTGATTGAGCAAGTCTCAGGCACAGAAGCTAATGTGTTGATCTTAGGTGAATCTGGAACGGGCAAAGAAGTGGTTGCGCGTAACATCCATTATCATTCTGCACGCCGCAACGGTCCGTTTGTGCCGATTAACTGTGGTGCGATTCCGGCTGATTTACTTGAAAGTGAATTATTTGGTCATGAAAAAGGGGCGTTTACCGGAGCGATAACCGCGCGTAAAGGTCGTTTTGAGCTTGCCGAAGGCGGTACTTTATTTCTCGATGAGATCGGTGATATGCCGATGTCGATGCAGGTAAAGTTGTTGCGTGTGTTACAAGAACGCTGCTTTGAACGTGTGGGCGGTAACACCACCATTAAAGTGAATGTGCGTGTGGTGTCAGCGACTCACCGCAATTTAGAAAACATGATTGATGATGAATCATTTCGTGAAGATCTTTACTATCGACTCAATGTTTTCCCAATTGAAATGCCAGCGCTAAAAGATCGCAAAGACGACATCCCATTGCTGTTACAAGAACTCATGACACGTATGGAAGCGGAAGGTGGACAGCCATTTTGTTTTACCCCGCGAGCAGTCAATTCGTTAATGGAACACAATTGGCCGGGCAATGTTCGTGAGCTAGCGAATTTAGTTGAGCGGATGATCATTCTCTATCCAAATAGTCTCGTCGACGTCAATCATTTACCAACTAAATACCGCTATAGTGATATTCCAGAATTCCAACCAGAGCACAGCTCCTATGGCTCAGTTGAAGACCAAGAACGTGATGTGCTGGCGGGTATTTTCTCTGAAAACTTCAGTTTTGAAGACGTCGAAGAGATGCACGAAAATCTCAACGCACCGCAGTCATTGCCTCCTGAAGGCGTGAATTTGAAAGAGCTATTGGCGGACTTGGAAGTCAATATGATCAACCAAGCCCTTGAAGCTCAAGGCGGAGTGGTAGCGCGTGCCGCTGATATGCTGGGTATGCGCCGTACGACCTTGGTTGAAAAAATGCGTAAATACAATATGCAACGGTGATTCAAAAACAGCATGGGTAAAGTTTAGTCAATATATTGGCAATGGATTAATTCTTTGATTTTAAAGAAAAATAGCCTGGCATGTATTTTGCGTGTTAGGCTATTGTTGTTTTATAGGTAGAATTTCGACATGCAGTCTCCTGACACACCCATTAATCAATCTCACTTAGATTCTGTAGAGGATCAAGTTGAGCGCTATAAACAGGTTCTTGATGTGATGCCTGCTGGCGTCATTTTGCTCGATACTCAAGGCGTAGTCAGAGAGGCTAACCCTGAAGCTCAGCGGTTATTGCAAGTCCCATTGGCGGGTGAAAAATGGTATTCCGTCATTCAAAGTGCTTTTGCGCCGAGAGAAGATGATGGGCATGAAATCTCGCTGCGCAATGGTCGTAAAGTGAGATTAGCCATTTCAGCATCAGCAACAGGCCAATTGATATTAATCACCGATTTAACCGAAACTCGGTTACTTCAATCACGCATCAGTGATTTACAGCGCTTATCCTCACTCGGTCGAATGGTGGCGTCTTTGGCACACCAAGTTCGCACACCGTTATCCAGTGCCATGCTCTATGCCTCAAATTTAGGTGCGCCTAACTTGCCAAACGCTACAAGAGAGCGTTTTCAGTCTAAGCTGATGGATAGGCTTCATGATCTTGAAAAACAAGTCAATGATATGTTGTTGTTTGCCAAAGGTGGTGACAATAAAGTCATTCAGCCGTTTACAGTGACAGACTTGGTCAGCGAATTTGTTCCCATGGTGGAAACGGCATTAAAAAATAGCGCAATTGATTATCATCAGGAAGTGGAACAAGAAGGGACAGTGGTGTTAGGCAATGCAAATGCCATTGCCTCTGCACTGAGTAACTTAGTGATGAACGCAATACAAATTGCGGGTAAGGCGTCGCAAATTGATGTCTTTTTTCGCCCGGTAAATGGTGAGCTGAAAATCTCGGTACAAGACAGTGGCCCGGGAGTCCCTGCTGCGCTGCAAAGTAAAATTATGGAACCGTTTTTTACCACTCGCTCACAAGGAACGGGGTTAGGGTTAGCGGTGGTACAAATGGTCTGCCGCGCCCATGATGGGCGATTGGAATTAATTTCAGAAGAAGGGGAGGGTGCTTGCTTTACTATGTGCATTCCACTCGAGCGTCATGCCCCTTCTTCACCAACAGAGACTGGAGAAGGATGATGGCTCAAAGCAAAGTCTTAATCGTTGAAGATGATGAAGGTCTACGCGAAGCGTTAGTCGATACTTTGGCGCTGGCCGGTTATGAATGGCTGGAAGCTGATTGCGCCGAAGATGCACTGATTAAACTCAAAGCACATCCTGTTGATATTGTTGTCTCTGACGTTCAAATGGCTGGCATGGGTGGCCTTGCACTGCTGCGCAACATCAAACAGCATTGGCCCAATTTACCCGTGTTGCTGATGACGGCGTACGCCAATATTGAAGATGCTGTCTCGGCGATGAAAGAGGGCGCCATTGATTACATGGCAAAACCCTTTGCCCCCGAAGTGCTGCTCAACATGGTTAGCCGTTACGCGCCAGTGAAATCGGATGATAACGGTGATGCGGTTGTTGCCGATGAGAAAAGCCTGCGCTTATTGTCACTTGCCGACAAAGTGGCAAAAACCGATGCTAACGTCATGATTTTGGGCCCAAGTGGCTCAGGAAAAGAGGTCATGTCTCGTTACATTCATAACTCATCTCCGCGTAAAGATGGGCCATTTGTGGCGATCAACTGCGCCGCCATTCCAGACAACATGCTCGAAGCCACCTTATTTGGTTATGAAAAAGGGGCATTTACAGGAGCGGTACAAGCTTGTCCGGGCAAATTTGAACAAGCACAAGGTGGGACCATTTTACTCGATGAGATCAGCGAGATGGATCTGAACCTACAAGCAAAACTGCTGCGCGTACTCCAAGAGCGTGAAGTGGAACGCTTGGGGGGGCGTAAAAGCATTAAGCTTGATGTCCGAGTATTAGCGACCAGCAACCGCGACCTAAAGCAGTATGTGCAGGAAGGCAATTTCCGTGATGATTTATATTATCGCCTCAACGTCTTCCCAATCTCATGGCCAGCGCTACGTGACCGCAAAGGGGATATTGAACCGCTGGCTCACCACCTTGTAGAGCGTCACTGCACTAAACTTGGTTTACCTGTGCCTCGTATCGCGCCGCAAGCCATTAACAAGTTGCTTAGTTACGCTTGGCCGGGCAACGTCCGTGAACTTGATAACGTCGTGCAACGCGCGCTGATCTTGAGTGAGCAAGGAGACATTGCAAGTGAACATATCTTGTTGGAAGGGGTTGATTGGCAAGATGCTAGTAGCCTGCAACAAGTCGTAGAGCGCAGCGATATTGCCACACCAGAGATTAAGCCTGTAGCACAAGCCGAAGTGAACAAGCTGTTTAATAACAATGGCGCTGCATTGGGTGATGAGCTGAGAGATCAAGAGTACACCATTATCATGGATACTTTAGTCGAGTGCCAAGGCCGCCGTAAAGAGATGGCAGATAAGCTCGGAATTAGCCCTAGGACACTGCGTTACAAATTAGCAAAAATGCGTGATGCAGGAATTGATATCCCGAATTAACCCCAAAGTGGGTGATGGCATATAAATTGCTGCATCACAGAAAGAAGCAGCACAGCAGTCAAAGATTTGGCGTTAGAGGTAGCAATGAGACTTGATGGTTTAAACAGCGAAATGCAAACAATGATGTTGGAAGCAACCAATGCTCGTCCTACGGCAACTGGACAAAGTGTGAGTGCTGATTTTGGCGACATGCTTTCCAAAGCCATTAATAACGTGAACAGTTTGCAAAAGACCTCAGGTAATTTACAAACCCGCTTTGATCGGGGAGATGAAAATGTCTCACTATCGGATGTGATGATTGCTCGTAATAAGTCGAGTGTAGCCTTTGAAGCGACGATTCAAGTTCGAAATAAACTTGTCGACGCCTACAAAGAACTCATGAATATGCCCGTATAAATTAGGTAGCCGCCGTGGCAGAAGATAAGCAAACAACCGATCTTACCGTGACCAGTGGTTCTGACCACGCTTTAATGGCGAGCTCAGATCTAGACATGGACACGCAAAACCCAGATCTTGAAGAGAAGAGTTCATCCAAAAGTGATTTTGCGATGGGCGACTTGGACTTGTTGCGCCAGGTGGTGTTAGTCCTCTCTATTTCCATCTGTGTGGCACTGATTGTCATGTTGTTCTTTTGGGTTCGAGAACCTGAAATGCGCCCGCTTGGCGCTTATGAAACCGAAGAACTTATTCCTGTCCTCGATTATCTTGATCAGCAGAAACTGACCTACAAATTAGATGGTAATACTATCTTAGTGCCATCCAGTGAATACAACAGCTTAAAACTCAACCTCGTCCGTGCAGGGTTAAATCAAAACAAGCAAGCGGGCGATGAAATCTTGATGCAAGACATGGGCTTTGGTGTTTCTCAGCGCCTTGAGCAAGAGCGCCTTAAACTTAGCCGTGAACGTCAGCTTGCCAAAGCGATTGAAGAGATGAAGCTCGTCAACAAAGCTCGTGTGTTATTGGCACTGCCTAAGCAAAGCGTATTTGTTCGTCATAACCAAGATGCTTCTGCCTCCGTATTTCTTACCTTGCGAACTGGCGCTAACCTCAAACAAGAAGAGGTCGACTCTATTGTCGATATGGTCGCCAGTGCCGTGCCAGGGATGAAACCCAATCGAATTACCGTGACTGATCAACATGGTCGGCTGCTCAGCTCAGGCTCTCAAGATCCTGTGTCGTCAGCCCGTCGTAAAGAACAAGAACTTGAACGCAAGCAAGAAGAGGCTCTGCGTGACAAAATTGATTCGGTATTAATCCCAATTCTAGGCTTTGGTAATTACACCGCCCAAGTGGATATCCAACTGGATTTCAGTGCCATTGAACAAACGCGTAAACGCTTTGACCCGAATACGCCAGCGACACGCAGCGAATATACGCTTGAAGACTATAACAACGGCAATGTGGTGGCTGGCGTTCCAGGTGCATTAAGTAATCAGCCACCTGCGGATGCTTCGATCCCACAAGACGTCGCGCAGATGAAAGATGGCTCGGTACTTGGGCAAGGTTCGGTCCATAAAGAAGCCACGCGCAATTTTGAACTCGATACCACCATCAGTCATGAACGTAAACAATCGGGTGTGGTGAATCGTCAAACCGTTGCGGTGGCGATTAAAAACCGACCATCGGTTAACCCAGAGACTGGCGAAGTCACCTATACTCCCTTGAGCGAAAGTGAAATTAGCGCCGTGCGACAAGTATTGATTGGGACGGTTGGCTTTGATGAAAACCGTGGCGATTTGTTGAATGTCTTGAGCATGCAATTTGCCGTGCCTGAAGTTGAGTCAATGGTTGATGTCCCTATTTGGGAGCATCCAAACTTCAATGATTGGGTACGCTGGTTTGCTAGTGCCTTGGTTATTGTGGTTGTGGTGCTGGTGCTGGTTCGCCCTGCGCTGAAAAAACTGCTCAACCCTGCTGCGGATGATGATGATCCAATGTACGGACCTGATGGTTTACCGATTGGTGCTGATGGTGAAACCAGTTTAATTGGCAGTGGTATTGACGGCGGTGATCTCTTTGAGTTTGGTTCCGGTATTGATTTGCCAAACTTACACAAGGATGAGGATGTACTGAAAGCGGTGCGTGCTCTAGTGGCCAATGAGCCTGAACTAGCGGCTCAAGTAGTGAAGAATTGGATGCAAAATGCCTGATAATAAAAATAAGAGTGGAACAGAAGTGACAGAATCATCGGTTGATATTTCAACAATTTCTGGTGATGAAAAAGCGGCTATTTTGTTGTTGAGCTTAAACGAAGAGGACGCCGCTGGCATCATCCGCCATCTTGAACCTAAGCAGGTACAACGAGTCGGTAGCGCGATGGCGAAGGCGAAAGAGCTTAGCCAAGAGAAAGTGGGCGCGGTGCATCGTGCTTTCCTCGAAGATATTCAGAAATACACCAATATCGGTATGGGCAGCGAAGACTTTATGCGTAACGCGCTTATCGCTGCATTAGGTGCCGATAAAGCCAATAACTTGGTCGATCAAATTTTGCTTGGCACGGGTTCAAAAGGGTTGGATTCATTGAAATGGATGGACCCACGACAAGTGGCGAGCATCATTGTTAATGAACACCCACAAATCCAAACCATTGTTTTATCGTATTTAGAACCGGATCAATCGGCTGAAATTTTGGCACAGTTTGCTGAACGTGACCGTTTAGACTTATTGATGCGCATTGCCAACCTTGAAGAAGTACAACCTTCGGCATTGGCTGAGTTGAATGAAATCATGGAGAAACAATTTGCCGGTCAAGCGGGCGCGCAAGCGGCGAAAATTGGTGGCTTGAAAGCCGCGGCTGATATCATGAACTACCTCGATAACAATATCGAAGGCATCCTCATGGATCAGATGCGTGAGCAAGATGAAGACATGGCAACGCAGATCCAAGATCTGATGTTCGTGTTCGAAAACTTAGTCGAAGTGGACGACCAAGGCATTCAAAAATTGCTGCGTGATGTACCGCAAGATGTACTGCAAAAAGCACTTAAAGGTGCTGATGACGCATTGCGTGAGAAGATCTTCAAAAACATGTCAAAACGTGCAGCTGAGATGATGAAAGATGATCTGGAAGCCATGCCTCCGATTAAAGTATCAGATGTCGAAGCGGCGCAAAAAGAGATTCTGGCGATTGCACGTCGTATGGCCGACAGTGGCGAAATTATGCTGTCTGGCGGCGCAGACGAATTCTTATAATCTAACCCTGACTCAACAATAGGTAGCATTATGTCTGGAGAAAGAAAACGCGGCTTTTTACGTTTAGATGCAGACGCTAATATTGAACAAGCCAAAAAGTGGGGGTTGCCGGACTACGGCGCAGAGATCAATAAAAAAGCCAAAGAAACGGCAATGAACTATGACCCCGGTTGGATGCCAAGTTTTGATGAGCCTGTGGTCGAAGAGCCGCTGCAACTCAGCGAAGAAGAGATTGGCCAGATCAAACAAGGGGCTTATCAAGAAGGTTTGCACCAAGGCCAAGAAGCCGGATTCAAACAAGGTTATGAAAAAGGCAAAGAAGAAGGGCTGATTGCAGGACACCAAGAAGGTGTTGAGCAAGGCAAAACCGAGGGTGTCGCTGAAGGGCAAGCCCTCATCCAGCAGCAGGTTGATATTTTCGTTGGTCTTGCCAATCAATTTGCTCAACCGCTAGAGTTGATGAATGCCCAAGTCGAAAAACAGCTGGTCGATATGGTTTTAACCTTGGTCAAAGAAGTCGTTCACGTTGAGGTACAAACCAATCCGCAAGTGATCTTAGATACCGTCAAATCGTCGGTTGAATCCCTGCCTGTATCTGGTCATGCCATCACATTAAAACTCCATCCAGAAGATGTTGAAGTGATTCATTCTGCTTATGGCGAAAAAGAGCTGGATTTCCGAAACTGGACATTGGTCAAAGAACCGGCATTAAATCGCGGTGACGTCCAGATTGAAGCAGGTGAATCGAGTGTGAATTATCGAATGGAAGATCGCATTCGTAGCGTGTTGAAAAGTTTTTGTGGCACCAATCGTCACCAACAAGGTGATCAATAGTGTTGTCTCTTGCCGATCGCCTTAGTCAATATAAAACCGAAGGGTTAACCTGCCGCCCAATGGCATCTGGCAAACTGGTCCGTGTGGTTGGTTTAACCCTTGAGGCTACCGGTTGTAAAGCCCCTATTGGTAGCTTATGTAAAGTAGAAACCATGTCCGGAGAAATGGAAGCGGAAGTGGTTGGCTTTTCTGGCGATAACCTCTATCTGATGCCCAGCGAACAGATAACAGGCGTACTGCCCGGAGCTAAAGTTACCCCAATGACAGGGGACGCTGGCCTACCAGTCGGGATGGAGCTGCTTGGACGGGTGATTGATGGTGTCGGTAATCCACTCGATGGGCTGGGGCCTATTTATACCGAAAAGCGCGCATCGTTTAATGCTGACCCCATCAATCCATTAGCTCGCAAACCCATAACAGAACCTCTGGACGTTGGCCTAAAAGCGATCAACGGTTTACTGACGGTGGGTAAAGGGCAGCGGATTGGTTTATTTGCTGGTTCTGGTGTCGGTAAGTCGGTAACGCTTGGCATGATGACTCGTGGCACAACCGCTCAAGTGGTGGTGGTGGGGCTGATTGGTGAGCGTGGCCGCGAAGTAAAAGAGTTTATAGAAGAGATTTTAGGCGTTGATGGACGTCAACGTTCAGTTGTAGTAGCCGCGCCTGCGGACTCCTCTCCGCTGATGCGTTTAAAAGGCTGTCAAACCGCTTTAGCGATTGCGGAATACTTTCGTGATCAAGGGTTAGATGTATTGCTACTAATGGACTCGTTGACTCGTTTTGCCCAAGCGCAACGTGAAATTGCGTTATCTGTGGGTGAGCCGCCAGCCACAAAAGGTTATCCGCCATCGGTGTTTGCTAAACTGCCCGCCTTGGTTGAACGAGCGGGAAATGGCGGTCCTCACCAAGGATCGATTACCGCTTTCTTTACCGTGCTCACCGAGGGGGATGATCTACAAGACCCGATCGCTGATGCATCGCGAGCCATTCTTGATGGTCACATTGTTTTATCACGTGAAATGGCTGATGCCGGACATTACCCAGCGATTGATGTAGAGAAATCGGTCAGTCGTGTTATGCCACAAATCACCACCGATGAACATCTGTTGATGTCGAAAGCGGTGCGTCAAATACTCTCCATCTGCCGGAAAAATCAAGATCTCGTCTCTATCGGTGCTTACAAGCCGGGGACGGACCCTGCGATTGACAGTGCATTTACGCTAAAACCTAGGCTGGATGAATATTTGCAGCAAGGGATGAAGGATTCGGTTCCTTACGACATGTGCGTCAATATGCTCAAGCACGTTTTGCAAGTGGGGTAATCGATGGATAACGCACTCGAGTTTCTGCTTGATCAAGCCAAAGACAAAGAAGAAAAAGCCGTGATGGCGTTATCTAAATCGCGTGATGAGCTAGAGAGTTATTACAAGCAGTTGGCGCAGATTGAGCAATATCGTCTTGATTATTGTCAGCAGCTTATGGAGCGCGGCATGTCAGGTTTGACGGCGAGCCAATATGGACACTTAAACCGATTTCTTACCCAGTTAGATGAAACTCTTGTCAAACAAAGAGATGCAGAACAACACTTCAAAAATCAGGTAGATAACTGCCAAGAGCATTGGATGGAAGTGAGAAAACAGCGACGCTCTTACGAATGGCTCATTGAAAAAAAACAGATAGAAGCGCAACGTCTGCAAGATAAACGAGAGCAGAAGCAGATGGATGAGTTTTCTACACTGCTCTTTAGTCGGCAACGTTCTAATCAACACAAGTTTTAAGCAACATAAGTTTTAATCAAAATAAGTTTTAAGTCACTGACGCCTCAAGTCGTCAACGTGTCCAATAAGATGGGTGTCATACTTTTTTATCGATATTGAAGGCTTGGCTCATTTCTTGCTTCTGACTAATCACGGAGTTCATTAGGTTAATCCACTGCGCCATCGTCAAAAAATGATGAAACATGGCTTACTGGCCAATAATGAATCCGCGTCATCCTCTGTTTTTAGTGCGAGCATCATGGATATGAATGTAAATATTACAACACCATCCGACACCTCTAAAATGGCCAGCGTGAGTAAAGCAGGCTCTGATGCGGTGAGTGAAGGTTCTGAATCTCAAGGTTTTTTTGAAAAACTGACCGCCCTCATTATGGGTCGTAGCACTGAATCTTCGGCAGAAACTGACTTTAAGGCGTTGGATGAGGGAGCTGTGCTCACCGATGACGTGGCAGCCCAAAGTAGCGATGCCTTGTTAGATAAAGAACTTGGTGAGGCATTGAGTGAAGAGGCCGATGTTGATACCGCGCAAACAAAATCACCCCCTTCAGCAGAGGTTGATGACCCCGCTCTTCAGCTGAAAACAGCACAGGTTATGAGCGATGGCGATGAAATCCTTGGCCGTTTAAATAGCGCCAATCAAGCACTTGCTGACCAAAACGGCAAAACCTTGCCACAAAACACTCATCCGGTAGACGTGCAAATCGACGACAACGCAGGTGACTCCTCGGATCAAGTGGAGCAAAAAGCGCCAGCGGCTGCGCAAATATCAGTACAGGATGCATTCGCTAAACCCACTACTGAACCAGTAGCACCGGCGTCAGTGAATGAGCAAGCTCCATTATCTGATCAGCACATCACGGAACAAGATGCAGAGCGTGTGCTGCCTATTCAGCAGGGCAAAGAGCGTTTGATGGCTGCGGAAGGTCCACCTACGGCATCAAGCTTAAATGCAGAGACTGAAGAGAATGGTGAACTCATCCTGCCGGAATCAGTCCGAAAATTCATTCAGCCGCCTCAAGATACAAAGTCAGTGCAAGTAAGCGCTTTGTCGAAAGCGATAGAAGATGAGGCCATTTTACTTGCCACAACTGAAGTTGGCGATACAACAGTTAACGCGGTGGCAAAAAGTGACAACGCCATCCCCATAGAGCCATCACCTTTGGTTGAAGCGCAAGCACTTGATTCACAATTGACGACAAATTTAGCAGAGGGCAAGCTGCCACTTTCCCCATCCCTATCGGCGAATACACCTCAAACCGATTCGGAAAATGATCTGCAAGGGCTGCCCACAGAGGCGTTATTGACTACCGCTGCCATTCCTTGGGCGAACACAGTTATTGCCGAAGGGCAAGCATTACCTCTAGATGTGGCACAAAGTGAAACGGTCCTCAAGGGTAAAAATACGCCGGTTTCATTAGCCCATTCTGTTCAGCAAGCCTTAGCTCAGCAACAATCTCAAACCATGCAGGCTGCCGTGGCGGCAGACAAAGCCGCACTAGCATCGTCACCTCTTGTGACAGCAAGCAATGAGTTATCCAATGTACAAATACAACAGTTAGCGAATGCGGCCGCGATACCAGCTGCAACCCATGCAGAATTGCCACTCAACCCCGCGCTATTCAAAGCCGGATTAGGCGCGAAAGCGTTATCGGGTGTGAATGATGCAGGGTCGGCTCAAGAGCAAAAAGAGGGCACATTAGCGCAGCAGCTTTCGAGTGCTTTGGGGCAACATGGTTTGAACGCGACGCAGAGCCGTGCTGACAACTTGCAAGCCGCGCAACAGCCTCCTTTGTTGCTTAACCGAGAAATGGCCAGTGAGCAAATGGCGGAACGGCTGCAAATGATGATGTCGAAAAACCTTAAACATGTCGATATTCGCTTAGATCCACCGGAATTGGGGCGTTTACAAATTCGTATGAATATGAATGGTGATCATACGACGGTTCATTTTACGGTCGCTAACCATCAAGCACGTGATGTGATTGAACAATCTATGCCAAGGCTACGAGAAATGTTGGCACAACAAGGTGTGCAGTTGGGTGAGACCTCTGTCCAACAACAGAGCGCTGGTCAGCAACAAGCGCGCTACACTGCCGACGGGGATGCTCAATCTGGTCAATTGGCGCGCAACGGAAGCTATTTAGACGAAGAAAACCTTGATACAGACGTCAAACTTGATTTGAATGTCGCATCAAAGCGTGATGGAATCAGTTATTACGCTTAAACTAATATTAAAAATAACGACATAGAGAACATTATGGCCGATGAAGAGTTAGGCGCGGAAGCCCCCAAAGGGAAGAAAAAACTGCTGATTATCATTATTGCTGCCGTAGTGTTACTGCTTGGTGGTGGTGGTGCAGCTTTCTTTTTGATGAGCGGAGATGAGGCTGAAGCCACGAGTGAGCAAGCCCCCGCAGCGCAGCAAGCTTTGCCAACGGATCCTGTGGCTTACGTTAATATTGCACAGCCGTTTGTGTTTAACGTCACGGGTGATAAGAAAGATCGTTTGGTGCAAATCAAAGTGCAGTTGATGGTGCGAGGTTCTGAAAATGAAAGCCTTGCACGTTACCATTCACCTTTAGTGGAAAGCTCTTTACTGGCCACTTTTGCGTCTGCCACTGTGGAACAGCTTCGTAGCCCTACCGGGCGAATTGAGCTGAGAGATAAGGCGACCGATGACATTAAAGCGGCACTCACTAAAGCGGTTGGGCAACCTGTGATCGAAAAAGTGTTGTTTACCGATTTTGTAATGCAGTAGGTGAGAAGTGACTGATTTATTAAGCCAAGACGAAATTGATGCCCTGCTTCATGGTGTAGACAGTGTTGATGAGGCGGAAGACGATGACGATGTTGCCGATAAGTCGGCGATTAACTTTGACTTCTCTTCACAAGACCGTATTGTCCGTGGGCGCATGCCTACGCTGGAGCTTATCAACGAACGTTTTGCTCGTCACATGCGTATTAGTTTGTTCAACATGCTGCGTAAAACGGCTGAAGTGTCGATCAACGGCGTACAGATGATGAAGTTTGGTGAATACCAAAATACGCTTTATGTTCCGACTAGTTTGAACATGGTGCGTTTTCGTCCGTTAAAAGGGACAGCGTTGGTCACGATGGAAGCGCGTTTAGTCTTCATTTTGGTGGAAAACTTTTTTGGTGGCGATGGACGTTTCCACGCTCGAATTGAAGGGCGCGAATTTACGCCAACAGAACGACGTGTCATTCAATTACTGTTAAAAATTGTTTTCGGTGACTACAAAGA
>NZ_NDIO01000152.1:0-13403 GCF_002241085.1 Vibrio sp. V03_P4A6T147 | reverse complement strand
GGATGACATTATTGAACGGTTAACGCCTCATTCTGAAAGGGTTGATGTTGAACAGGACGTCCGTTTAGTGCGTTTGCGCAAAGTGCAACATTTAAAACGGGGTATCCATGCGCAGCTGAAAAAGGGTGTGAATGGTGTACAACTGCTGAACGCGTTACAACCGACCGCGGCCGTGGCTGGCCTGCCGCGTAAAGCGGCGATGGATTTTATTCAGGCTAATGAGCCTTTTGCACGTGGTTGGTATGCCGGCTCAGTCGGTTATTTTAGCCATCAACAAGCGGAGTTTTGTGTGGCGATTCGCAGCGCTTTGCTGGTGGACAATCAGGTCCAACTGTTTGCCGGAGCGGGCATTGTTCCAGGTTCAGTTGCTGAGCATGAATGGCAAGAGTTAGACAAAAAAATGGCAACCTTACTGAGTTTGATCAGCGACCATTTTCCTCTAGGAGTGGCGTCATGAAGCATGACCAAGCAGTGCTGAACCGAATTTGGAGCCAAACGCTACTTGAGGAGCTTACTCGACTTGGGGTGCAAGAGATCTGTATTGCACCAGGTTCACGCTCAACACCTTTGACCTTAGAGGCGGCCGCCAATCACAAGCTTTCAATCCATACTCACTTTGATGAGCGTGGGCTGGGCTTTCTTGCTTTAGGTCTTGCTAAGGCGAGCCAAAAGCCAGTTGCGGTGATTGTCACTTCTGGCACGGCGGCGGCTAATTTATTGCCAGCGATTGCTGAGTCACACCTCACGGGTGAAAAACTCGTTGTACTCACGGCTGACCGGCCCGTTGAGCTCGTGGGATGCGGTGCGAATCAAGCAATCAATCAAGTAGGAATTTACTCATCACATGTCACGCAGGCGGTGAATCTACCCAGTCCATCGACGACTATTCCATTGACTTGGTTGTTAACCACAGTGGATGAGGCTATGGCTAACCAAGATTATATGGGTGGTGCAATACATATTAACTGTCCCTTTCCCGAACCACTTTATGCCGAACATGATGTAGATCTCTACGCGGACTATTTGGCTGTGATTGAAGCGTGGCGTCAGCGTGAGCAAGCATTCAGCTCTCGCCAGTACCAAACCGAAACCAAAACGTTAGATGATGGTGCATGGCTGAGTAAAAAAGGGCTGGTGATTCTTGGTTCGTTGACGTTAGCTGAAGCGAAGAAGGCCAAGCACTTTGCCAACAAACTTGGCTGGCCAGTCTTATGTGATCCACAATCAGGCGTGAGCAGCGAATGGGCGCATTTTGATTTGTGGTTACAAAATGTGCGAGCACGTGAGCTGCTTAGTGAAAGTGAGGTGGTGATCCAATTCGGTTCACGGCTGGTCTCAAAACGGCTTACTCAATGGCTAGCTAGCCATGCTCACACGGGTAACGTGCAGTATATTTACGTTTCACCCCTAATGGCACGTAATAATCAAAGCCATCTGATGCAACAGCAGTTTGTCACTGATATTGCGTGCTGGGTCGATCGGCATATTGGTAAATTAACGGCTTTAGGTGCGGCGCAAGCGGGTTGGTCGGATCGAATAAAAACGGTCGCGCAAGAGATTGCCCAATTGGCTAAATTGCATTTGAACGGTGATTCTTCTATTACAGAAATTGGTTTAGCGCTCGATATGTCCGAGCGTAGCGAAGGGGCCGACCTATTTATCGGCAACAGTTTGTTCGTCCGTTTAGCCGATATGTTTGCTCAAATTGAGGGACGTTCGGTTTACTCCAATCGAGGCGCTTCGGGCATTGATGGCTTAGTGGCAACCGCCGCAGGAGTACAGCGAGCCAATCATAATCCAATGTTGGTATTTATTGGTGACACGTCATTGCTGTATGATCTGAATTCTCTAGCTCTGCTTAGCCAAGTCAGCACGCCTCTGGTGCTGGTGGTGGTGAATAATGATGGTGGCGCTATTTTTGATCTATTACCCGTTCCCAAAACGCACAAAACCGCCTTGTACCAAATGCCCCATGGCTACCAATTTGAACACGCCGCACGGCAGTTTCGTTTAGGTTATGCTTGTCCGCAAACCTTATCTGCTTATCAAAGCTTGGTCCGTGAACATTTACAACAGGGTACTGGCACCTTATTGGTTGAAGTGACCACGCCGTCTGGGCAAGCTGGTGAGCAAATCACACAATTTACCCAGCAAGTCTATGCTTTGTAGTCGTTTTTATTGCAGCACCACCACAGGTTCGACGTCGGTAGAGCCTGTGGTGGTTTTTCTACATGGTTTACTAGGCAGTGGGCGAGATTGGTCGAAAACGGCGGTTTTCCTTTCGCCATACTCGCAATTATGGATTGATCTTCCCGGCCATGGCGGTAGTCAGTCTCTCTTATGTGATGATTTTGATGAGTGCTGCGCTCACATTTCTGCAACCGTGCTTAAGCAGCTTGGCGAAAAAACACCTATCGTATTGGTGGGCTATTCACTTGGTGGAAGGCTGGCAATGTATGGCGTGGCGATGCAGCGTTTTTCGGCGTTGAATATTCAAGGTTTGATCGTTGAGGGTGGCAACTTCGGCTTGCAGAGTTCTTTTGAACGTGAGCAACGATTGAAAAATGATCACCATTGGGCACATCGTTTCCAAACTGAGCAGATTGAGCGAGTTTTGGTCGATTGGTATCATCAACCCGTTTTTTCTTCATTAAATCATGAGCAAAGACAAACTTTAGTCACTCAACGCAGTGCTAATCTTGGGGTGGCAGTGGCTCACATGCTAATTTCGACTTCATTGGCAAAGCAGCCTTATCTGCTCGCACAACTTGAGCAAGTCGCATTGCCAATGGTCTATATTTGTGGGGAGAAGGACAGCAAGTTTGTTCATCTGGCACAGCAAAGCGGTTTCGAATATCGCCAAGTGCGGGCTGCAGGGCATAATGTCCATCATGAGCAGCCCGAAGTATTTGCTCATCTTATTCAAGAATTTATCAGCCAATGCTAACGCGTTGGTTCAAAAACAATAATTAATAGAACAATGGAAAGCACCATGGCTAAAACAGTCGGTATTACTGAACAAGAATTGTATGCACCAGTCATCTGGAGTGACTGCAGCGCCGAATATGAAGATATTCACTATCACAAATCGCAAGATGGCATTGCCAAAATTACGATTGCCCGCCCTCAGGTGCGTAATGCCTTTCGCCCACAAACGGTTAAAGAGATGATCAGTGCGCTGGCCGATGCGCGTTATGATGAGCAAGTTGGCGTGATCATTCTAACTGGTCTTGGTGAAGCGGCATTTTGCTCTGGTGGCGATCAAAAAATTCGTGGCGACTACGGCGGCTATCGTGATGAGTCCGGTACGCATCATCTCAATGTGCTCGATTTCCAACGCCAAATTCGTACCTGTCCGAAACCTGTAATTGCGGCGGTTGCTGGTTGGGCTGTCGGTGGTGGCCATGTGCTGCATATGATGTGCGATTTAACTATAGCGGCAGAAAATGCCCAGTTTGGTCAAACAGGGCCCAAAGTGGGTTCATTCGATGGTGGATGGGGGGCGTCTTACATGGCCCGTATCGTTGGGCAGAAAAAAGCGCGTGAAATTTGGTTCCTTTGCCGTTTTTATGATGCTCAAGAAGCGTTGGACATGGGGCTGGTCAACACGGTTGTGCCAGTAGCTGATTTAGAAAAAGAGACGGTTCGCTGGTGTCGTGAAGTATTGCAGCATAGCCCTATGGCGCTGCGCTGTTTGAAAGCAGCGCTCAACGCAGATTGTGACGGCCAAGCAGGTTTGCAAGAACTGGCAGGTAACGCAACCATGATGTTCTATATGACAGAAGAGGGGCAAGAAGGGCGCAATGCCTTCAATGAAAAACGCCGCCCTGATTTCAATAAATTCCCTCGTAATCCTTAAGCGTAAAATCGGCT
The DNA here is from genome assembly GCF_002241085.1 of Vibrio sp. V03_P4A6T147. Taxonomy (NCBI): domain Bacteria; kingdom Pseudomonadati; phylum Pseudomonadota; class Gammaproteobacteria; order Vibrionales; family Vibrionaceae; genus Vibrio; species Vibrio sp. V03_P4A6T147. The sequence continues at coordinate 9,530 of NZ_NDIO01000152.1, read as the reverse complement.
CAAATCATCCATTTTCCGTGATGATTTGGGCTAGTGGTCTCAATGAACAAAGTCGAATATCGAACAAAAGGTTGAAATTATGCGCAGCGCAACACTGTATCGCTACTGTTTACCGATGGATAGCGGCGTTATTCTCCGCAATCAGAAGCTGGTGGAACGTGAAGGTCTGATTATTGAATTACAAGATGATCACGGTTCAGCGTTGGGTGAAGTTGCCCCATTACCCGGTTTCAGTTTAGAGTCACTTGAGCAAGCACAGCAGCAGTTAATAGCGCAGCTTCAGCTTTGGGTTAGTGGTGAGCTTATTACCTATGATGATCTTTTTCCTTCTGTTGCCTTTGGTTTGTCGATGGCGGAGTTAGAGCTGGATGGTGGGTTGCCTCAAGCCGGACACTATCACGCAGCACCTTTGTGCTCGGGAGACCCTGATGAACTGATCCCGCTTCTGAACGCGCTACCGGGCGATCATAGAGTTGCGAAGATTAAAGTTGGGCTGTACGAAGCGATTCGCGATGGGATGATCGTAAATCTGTTTTTAGAATCCATGCCTGATTTGCAATTGCGTCTTGATGCTAACCAAGCTTGGACACCCGCTAAAGCTGAAAAATTTGCCCAATATGTCTCCCCTTCGCTGCGTCAACGCATTGCGTTTTTGGAAGAGCCGTGTCCATCTCCCAGTGACAGCTTGGCTTTTGCTATCAATACGGGCATTGCGATTGCGTGGGATGAAACCTTACAGCAAGCCGTTCGCCGTGCAGATTTTCAGCTAGAAGATCTGACGGGAGCGAAAGCCATTGTGATTAAACCGACCTTGATTGGGTCGGTACAGCGCTGTATCGCTTTGATTGAAAAAGCTAAAACATTAGGCATTCAAGCCGTTATTAGCTCTAGCATCGAATCGAGCTTAGGGCTTTGCCAATTAGCTCGTTTTGCGCAGTGGCAACTGCCTAATGAAATTCCGGGGCTAGATACGATTAGTTTGTTTAAAGCACAACTCGAAAGCGCATGGCCCAACAGCGCATTGCCGATACAAACGCTCGTACAGCAAACGGTGGTTTGGCAATCTCAATGCGAGTAGGCGTTTCCTTTTGCCAAAAGCCGTGGCAACAACATGCTTTGTATACGCCGCACGCGATCGCATTGCGTACGGCGAATCAAGCCTACACTTGGCAGCAGTTAACGAACCGTATTGACGCTTATGCTTTTGCAATGCAGCAACAAGGTTTGCAGAACCAAGATGTGCTGACGTTAGTGGGTAAGAACAGCCTTGAGTTAGTGTTAATCTACCTTGCGTCGCTAAAACTTGGCGTGATCTGCGCCATCACCATGCCACAACCTGTGATGCTGCTGAAACAGAAACTCAGTACCTTATACGGAGAGAATCAACCACATTGGTTATGGTTAGGTGAAGGAGCTAAGCTTGAGGAGAGTGGGCTAACTTCATTGCTCGCTGAGGCTAACATCCAGCTTTTTACTCATGAACATGTTACTCATGAACATGTTTCGCCGCCCACGAGCGCTATGGTAAACAAGGCTGAGACACAGTTTGCCTCAATCATCTTTACTTCTGGCTCTACTGGGGTTCCTAAAGCCGTTATTCATACTTTTCAGCAGCATTGGTTGTCAGCCAGTGGTTTACTTGAGGTATTTTCATTTAGTTGCCATGATACGTGGCTGCTGAGTTTACCGATGTATCATGTGTCTGGGTTAGCCATTATTTATCGCTGGCTAGCAGCTGGTGCTTGCTTAAAAGTCGGCAGCGGTGATCTCACCCAAGATATAATTCATGTTACGCATGCTTCATTGGTTGCTACTCAACTGAAGCGTTTATTAGACAGTAAAACACCACTCGCATTAACGCACGTGCTGCTTGGTGGAGGTCATATCCCAAACCATCTCGCCCAGCAGGCGGCAAAGCATGGCATTGAAACTTGGGTGGGTTATGGTATGACGGAAGCGGCTTCCACTGTCACAGCAAAACGTGTTAACGCAAGCCAGAGTGTTGGCCACGTGCTACCTAAACGGCAAGTGAAGCTACAAGGTCAGCGCATTTTCATTGGCGGTGAAACCATATCCAGTGGCTATTACCAACAAGGCTTAATCACGCCTCTTATCGATGAACAAGGATGGTTCGACAGCCAAGATCTTGGCCATTGGCAGAATGATGAGCTGTGCATTATTGGCCGCGTTGATAACCAATTTATCTCTGGAGGCGAAAACATTCATTGCGAAGAGATTGAAGCGGTATTATCTCACCACCCCGACATCGCTTTAGCGATGGTGATCCCTGTGCATGATGATGAGTTTGGCGCGCGCAGCGTGGCTTTGTTGCAATGCCAAACTATGCCTAAAAAAGAGGCGTTAGAGCAGTGGCTCAATGGCAGGCTTGAAAAATTTAAATATCCCATCGATTATTTTTTAATACCAAATCACTTGAGCGAAACGGGTATTAAAATATCGCGCAAGACCTTAAAAACATGGCTCACCGAACATCAGCTGCGTTACCGACCACTCAATGAGCGATCACCATTTGATAGTCTGGTGCTGCCAATCCACAAAACAGACGGGCTTATCTAACATTTCCTTTTGCTGTAGTTGATTAAGTTGCTTAGCCACAAACTCCGGTTCAAAGAGCTTATCGCTAGCCACATTATGCTGAAATGGTTTAGAAAGCGGGGTGTCGGTGGTTCCCGGATGAAACAGAATAGTTTGTGTGTTGGGATGAGTGCGAGCTAGCTCTATCGCAAAACTTTTCGTCGCCATATTTAGCGCCGCTTTACTCATCCGATAGCTGTACCAGCCGCCACTGTGGTTATCCTCTAAGCTACCTATCCGCGCGCTAAAAACCGTAATTTTTGCAAAAGATTGACGATCAATAAGTGATGGTAAATATTGAAACCAACGCACTTGGCTCAAAACGTTACATTGTAAAAGCCATTGAAAGTAAGACTCGTCAAACCTTGAGATACGCTTTTCCGGTGTATAGGTGCCGTTGTGTAGTTGCCCATTAAAAAACACAATTTGATCAAACTTATGCCCGATGTCGGCCAATGTTTTGGCAATCAAGGCCGTTGATTCGATACTGTAGTCGGTTGGAAAATGTTCGCTTGAGGATTGGGCGAGATATTTTTGTCTTGAGACGGTAACGATTTCTGGCGCTAAAGTCTGCGCTTTGAGCTCCCTTATAAAAGCTTGGGCGATGATGCTTGAGGCGCCAATAATGAGGTATTTCATTGTTATCACTCTCTGTTTTTACAAACGCCATTACGGCATTGAGCATGACTAAACCAGCGAGATATCGACATGCGATGTTTTGCAAAAAGGAGATAAATTTGGTCGCTAATCCATTTTAAGATGGGCAAGCGCGTGATGAATAACCAGCGATGTTTGTTGACTAAACGCCAAGCTAGAACGGTCACATCCAGCCCATAAAGCAGATTGCCTTGTTGGTCTAAGCCATGCAGTATCGATAACGCCTTGCTTTTGTCGATAGAAGGAAAGCTACGCATAGCATCGCCGTCATTTATGTCGATAAGCTGAACCCGACCATGGTGATCGAAGGTTTTTAATGAACGCATTTCATTGCAGCATAAAGGACACTGCGCATCGAAAAAAATCACTAAAGATGGGGTACTCATATGTATGTCGTCAGCCTAACAGCCCGTTAATAACATATTTGTACGTTCACTCTTTAGTATAAGATCAAGCTAGTGTTTGGTTTGCACCCAATCCCAATCTAACGCCAATCCCCCCTGAGTTCGGCGACTTTTTGTTGCATCACTTGTGTTGTTGCCTCTTTGGGGGGGACGGGCTCGCCAGCTTCAATTTCTATATGTGACCAAAAACGAGTCGGTAGCCCACAGCAGGCGCGCCCTTTGGCACGGCTAAAATAGCTTCCCCACAACCCCTTCAATGCCATGGGGATGACAGGTACAGAGCTGCGTTTTAAAATAATATCCATCCCGCGCATGAAATCGCTGATTTCGCCATCCGCGGTTAACCGTCCCTCTGGGAAAATGCAGACGATATGCCCTTCTGCCAATGCTTGTTCTACATCGTTAAAGGCTTGGCGGATAGAACCGCGACGCGTTGCGGAAATAGGTATCACGCCTGCACGTTTCAAAAAGCGACGAAGTGGCGGCAAATTGGCATAATCCTCTTCCATCACAAAACGGATTAAGCGAGGACAAACCGCGCTCAGCAACAATGCATCCATATAGCTAACATGATTGCACACCAGCAGTGCTCCGCCCTTTTCAGGTAAGTGATGAAGATTTTTGTGGCTGACTCGATACATGGTATGCGTGAGCATCCACATTAGAAATCGCACCAAGAAGACCGGGACTTGGTAGCATAAATAGAGTGCAACAAAGCCATTAAGCAAAGCTAATATAATGAAGAACTGAGGGATCGTAAGCTCAAGAAAACTCAAACAGATAATCCCTAATAGTGCACTCGCCACCATAAACAGTGAGTTGTAGATATTTAAAGCGGCAATGACTTGTGCGCGTTGAGTGACTTTAGCACGCTGCTGCATTAGCGCATATAAAGGCACAATGAAGATGCCACCGCAGACGCCAATCAACAATAAGAAAAGAAACATCGGCCATAGTGATTGGTAGCTGATAAATTGATAAAAATCAGTAAATTGAGGTAATTTTTCTGGCACGGAGGTTGCCATTAAATAGCCAAATAATGTAATGCCAAAACTGCCGATAGGAACGATACCGATCTCTATTCTATGATGCGATAATTTGTCACAGGTCAATGAGCCAGTGGCAATGCCAACAGAAAACAGTGCTAGCAAAAAAGAAACGGCGCTCTCTGTGCCATATAAATAGTGATGCGTGAAATTTGGAAATTGAGTTAAGTAGGCAGCACCTAAAAACCAGAACCAACTGATCGCCATTACGCATTGGAAAATAGTACGGTCTTGTTTGGCAATCGCAATGGTCTGCTTGGTTTGCTTAATGGGCTGCCAGCGAAAAACGAGATCGGGTGCGCAAGCAGGGGCTTTAGGAATATGACGGCTGGCTAAATAGCCTAATAACGCAAATAGCACCACCGCGCCAGCAGCCACGTATTTAGTGTGGGGCATCGAGGCAATGAGCCCAGCCCCCAATGTGCCTAATAAAATCGCTAAAAATGTGCCTGTTTCCACTAACGCATTGCCCGGAACCAATTCATTCGGCTTGAGTTGCTGCGGCAATAAAGCGTATTTGACTGGACCAAAAAAGGCCGATTGTGTCCCCATCAAAAACAGTAATAACAGTAAAATGGCGTAACTCTCGGTCATAAAACCGATCGCGCCAAGGCACATGATGCCAATTTCAGCCAATTTCACTTTACGAATGAAAGCGGATTTTTCGTACTTGTCAGCAAGCACGCCAGCAGAGGCAGAAAAAAGGAAAAAAGGAAGAATGAATAGCCCTGCGGCAAGGTTAATAAATAAATTACTGGAAACCGGTAACACGTTCGCTCCAGCAAACGCGACCAATAGCAGCAAGACATTTTTAAAGATGTTATCGTTAAATGCGCCAAAAAACTGGGTGATGAAATACGGAAGAAATCGTTGCTGAGTCAGCAATGAAGATTGAGATTGACTCATTGATGGTCCTTATCGCGCCCAGTGATTAAGATAGTTTGAGAGTAGGTTTTCAATCAGCTCTTTCCCATCGATGGGTTCGGCGGCGAAAAATTTATCATCTACGCTTAATAAGGTAATACCATGTACGCCAGACCACAGGACTCGGCTTGCTTGCAGCACTTCTTGTTGCGAGTGTTGTGGAGCAACGATGGTCAATAAACCTTCAAGCATGGCGGTCATGTTGTCGATGCGCTCTGCTTGCCACTGGGGAAGTCGTTCACCATTCATATTATGTTCAAAAATAAGTTGCCAGCGATTGGGGTGCAACTGAGCAAAATCGTGGTAGCAATAGGCCAATTTATACAACGCTTCTTTTGGATCGCTACACTTTCCCACCACTTTTTTCGCTTGTGAAGAGAGTTCATCCAAGGTTTGAGCGACCACATGCAACAATAAAAGATTGTAACTGCCGAAGACATTGACCAAAGTGCTAGGTACGTAGCCAATCATGGTTGCGATTTTACGCAGGCTGAGCTCGTGATAAGTGTGATTTTGAAGAAAATGCTTCGCGGTCTTGAGTGTCAATGCAATCAGTTCTTCTCGGGTGTGATCGTTTCGTCTGGCCATGGTTACGTATCAATTATGAACAACGTTCGATATTCTAGTGGGGTGGTGTATAAGCGTCAACTTATGGACGGTTAATTTGCAATATTCTGATACATGTCTGCGAGAAGCAACGGTTTTCTTGTCTATCCGAAGTGGTTATGATGAGTAAGCCTCAATAATTATAACCCTAAGGAAAAACATGAAACGTTTTTTTTCCCTTGTAGCATTGCTGATGGTTGCTGTTGCGATCACACCGATAGCAGAAGCAAAGAAATTTGGCGGTGGTAAATCGTTTGGTAAAAGCTATAAAACGGCTCCAGCTCCCAAACAGCAGACTCAAAAAAATGACACCATTAAGCAAGATCAAGCAGGTAAAGCTGGTTCGACCAAAAAAGGTCTGATGGGCGGATTACTGGGTGGTTTACTCGCTGGTGGTCTACTGGCGGCTTTCTTTGGCGGCGCGTTTGAGGGTATCCAATTTATGGATATTCTGATCTTCGGTCTGATTGCTTTTGTGCTCTTTAAACTGATGCGCGGTATGCTTGGTGCGAAGCAGGGTAGCATGAATCGGCAGCAGCCTGCGTTTGGTGGCGTGAATAACCGAACGGAGTTTGAACAGCCGAACGTGCACAATTTTGAACAACAGCCTCAAGCCACGGGTGGTTTTGGAGCGAATGCACACAGCGATATCCCACATAACTATCCAGCCGGTTTTGATAAGGTAGCTTTCATTAATGGTGCGCGCGAACACTACCGTATTTTGCAAGGTGCTTGGAACCATAACCAACTTGAAACTGTTGAAGAATATGTATCGGCGAGCTTGTTTGAAGATTTAAAACAAGAGCGCGCAAAGCTAAACGGTGAACAGCACACAGATGTGATGTACGTAGACGCTGAAGTCGTTCGCGCCGATTACGATGCAAGTAAAGCGCAGTTGAGTTTGCAGTTTACTGGCCGCTACCGCGATTCCGTGGAAGGCATTGAAGAAGATATTAATGATGTGTGGCATTTAGAGCGTGATTTAACCGTACCTAATGCACCTTGGTTGATTGTCGGCATTCAAGGCTAAGACTTTTCACGATGGATCCAAAACGCCTAAGTTTGTCTTGGGCGTTTTGCTAGGTCACTAAGCTAATTTAGCCGTTGTTTCAAAGGCTTCTAATTTTGAAAGATAAGGTGTTAAATCACCAATATTGCTTTTCACCCAATCGGCACAGTAATAGGTATCTAAATAACGTTCGCCGCTGTCGCATAACAGCGTCACGATGGAGCCTGTTTCACCTCGTTGTTTCATCTCACTGGCAATTTGCAAAACCCCATAAAGATTGGTGCCGGTAGAAGGGCCTGCTTTGCGGCCGAGTAGTTTTTCCAACCAATAGATCGTAGCGACACTGGCGGCATCCGCAACGGTACGCATTTCATCGACTACGCCGGGAATAAAACTCGGTTCAACTCGTGGGCGACCAATTCCTTCAATTTTGCTACCACACTGCAAGGTTAAGCTTGGGTCTCGGCTTTTGAAATAATCATGAAATACCGAGTTTTCAGGGTCGACGACGCACAGTTTGGTATTGTGTTTTTGGTAGCGAATAAAGCGGCCTATAGTTGCTGAGGTTCCGCCTGTGCCTGGGCTCATTACAATCCATGTCGGAACGGGGTGATCTTCCATTTGCATTTGGTTAAAGATACTGTCGGCAATATTGCTATTACCACGCCAGTCGGTCGCACGTTCAGCATAAGTGAACTGGTCCATATAATGGCCATTCAGTTCTTTGGCTAAGCGGTGTGATTCGGCATAAATTTGATCAGAGCGATCGACTAAATGCGCTTGGCCGCCATAAAGCTCAATCTGCTCAATTTTTTTACGTGCAGTACATTTGGGCATTACAGCAATAAAAGGCAAGCCTAGTAAACGGGCAAAATAAGCTTCTGATACCGCAGTACTGCCCGATGAAGATTCAATGATAGTAGTTTCAGGGCCAACCCAGCCGTTACAGATGGCATACAGAAAAAGAGAACGGGCGAGGCGGTGTTTCAGCGAACCCGTAGGATGCGTACTTTCATCTTTGAGATAAATATCGACCCCAGCGACACAAGGCAAATCGAGCTTGATCAGATGAGTATCGGCCGAACGTTGGTAGTCCGCTTCTATTTTTCGAATTGCGTTGTTAATCCATTGATGATCGGTGCACATGGTTCTCTCTCCATCGTTATTATGAGGGTAATTTACCCTTAATGTGAGAGAAAAGCTTTGCTATGTTGCCTGTCATTTTGTAGTTTTAGAGAAAATTATTCTCTTATTCTGGGGAAGCTATGGAGCTTGATAGAATTGATCGCATGATCCTCTCATTACTGCAACAAGACAGCACTTTGTCGCTAAATGATTTGGCTGAAGCGGTGAACTTAACCACCACACCTTGCTGGAAGCGGTTGAAAAAGCTTGAAGAATCTGGCGTGATTGCGCAGCGAGTTGCCCTGCTTGACCCAGAAAAATTAGATTTGAGTTTTACCGCGTTTGTGTTGATTAAGACCAGCGATCACTCTCACGAATGGTACAGCCATTTTGTCGTGACTGTGTCTGAGTACCCTGAGGTGATGGAGTTCTATCGAATGGCGGGTGAGTACGATTACATGATGAAAGTGTTGGTCAAAGACATGAAGTGTTTTGACCAGTTTTATAAAAAACTGGTCAATGGCGTGAAAGGGATTAATAACGTGACTTCAACCTTTGCAATGGAGTCATTGAAGTACACTACCCAATTGCCTCTGGCATAGCCTGCTCGTCCGAGTCTTTTTATTTGGTGAAGCGCATCACACCTTCTTGCACTGCTGTTGCGACTAAATCTCCTTGGCGGTTGTAAATCTCGCCACGCACTAAACCACGGGTATTGCTGGCCGTAGGGCTTTCTATTGCGTAGAGCAACCACTCATCCATTTTGAATGGGCGGTGGAACCAAATCGAATGATCAATCGTCGCGACTTGAAAGTTAGGTGTCATCAAAGAGACTTTATGAGGATGCAACGCTGTGACTAAAAACCCCCAATCAGACGCGTAACCGAGCAAATATTGATGGATGAGTTGGTTAATTGGCAACTCACCATTAGCGCGTATCCACAGGTACTGTTTTGGCTCCGCTTTTTGTGGTTTTAGCGGGTTAATTACGGTCACTGGACGCATCTCAATCGCTTTTTCGCCACAAAAAACCTTTTTTATTTTTTCAGGTAATAAGTGTGCAATCTGGGCTGCCAGTTCAGATTCAGAGGCAAAATTTTCAGGACCAGGGATGTCAGGCATGGTGTTTTGATGTTCAAAACCGGGCGCTTCACCGTGATAAGA
>NZ_NDIO01000254.1:0-13484 GCF_002241085.1 Vibrio sp. V03_P4A6T147 | reverse complement strand
GTTATACACAGAGCTTAAGAGTACAAAAAAAGCGGCTCACAGGCCGCTTGGTGACTTTATGCTATTCGCTAGAACTGTTCGATGTGCTGTTTGAGCCATACTTCAGCGGCATCTTCAGGAACGGAATATTCTAATATATCTATGGTGAAACAGTCGCTAATTGGCGTTGCACCTATATCCTCAAGCAGTTGATATGCATGCTTACCTGCTGCGCAAAACGTGTCATAGCTTGAATCGCCAAGTGCTACCACGGCATATTTTAACTCGCTCGTATTCGGTGGTGTTGATTGCAAAGAAGCGATAAAAGGTTGGATATTGTCTGGGTAGTCACCCGCTCCATGCGTGGAGGTGACAATGAGCCAAGTCCCTTGTGCGGGGAGTTCACTTAAGTTGGGTTGGTTGTGGATAGTCGTAGTATAACCTTGCTCTTGCAGTAGATCGTTGAGATGATCGGCGACATATTCAGCGCCTCCTAAGGTGCTGCCAGTGATGATATGGATCATGAGATATTCCTATAATTAAGAGTGATCAAGCTTCTCACTGCGATCATTTGCCGATACAGAACGACGAAAAGATGCGCCCTAACAAGTCATCGGAGCTAAATTCGCCCGTTATCTCGTTTAGATGTTGCTGCGATAAACGCAGTTCTTCCGCTAAGATTTCACCAGCCATGTAGCCTTCGAGCTGCTGCTGACCAATCATGAGGTGCTGTGCGGCGCGCTCTAGCGCGTCCAAATGGCGTCGTCTGGCCATAAAGCCGCCTTCATTGCCCCCAGCAAAGCCCATGCACTCTTTGAGATGAGTACGCAGAGCATCAACGCCCTCTCCAGTTTTTGCCGACAGGCGGATTAAGGTTGGAGAATTAACATGACAGATACCGAGTGATTCTTTGGTTTGATCGACTTTGTTGCGTATCACCGTCATGCCGATGTTTTCAGGCAATCGATCGACAAAATCTGGCCAGATTTCTTTCGGATCGGTGGCATCGGTGGTGGTGCCATCAACCATAAAGAGCACACGATCTGCTTTTGCTATTTCATCCCAAGCACGCTCAATGCCTATTCTTTCGACTTCGTCATTGGCATCACGTAGGCCAGCGGTATCGATGATATGCAGTGGCATGCCATCGATGTGGATGTGCTCTCTCAGTACGTCACGCGTGGTTCCTGCTATGTCTGTAACGATGGCGGAATCTTTGCCTGAAAGCGCATTCAATAGACTCGATTTACCCGCGTTAGGACGCCCTGCTATCACCACTTTCATCCCTTCGCGTAAAATGGCCCCTTGATTGGCCTCTTTGCGCACGGCGTCTAAGTTGTCGATGATATTTTGCAGATCTGCGGCAACTTTACCATCGGCAAGAAAATCGATCTCCTCTTCAGGAAAATCAATCGCTGCTTCAACGTAAATTCGCAGGTGGATTAGGGAATCGACCAAGGTGTGAATGCGTTTGGAAAATTGACCTTGCAATGAATGCAGGGCGGATTTGGCCGCTTCTTCAGAGCTGGCGTCAATCAAATCGGCAATCGCTTCCGCTTGGGTTAAATCCATTTTGTCGTTTAAAAACGCACGCTCAGAAAATTCACCCGGGCGCGCTGCGCGCAAGCCACTGATAGCCAAAATGCGTTTGATCAGCATATCCATGACGACCGGACCGCCGTGTCCTTGTAGTTCGAGCACATCTTCGCCGGTAAAGGAGTGAGGGTTAGGAAAATAGATCGCGATGCCTTGGTCAAGTTCGGTGCCATCTTGATGCTTAAAAGGCAAGTATTCCGCATAACGAGGTTTTAGCGTTTTCCCGGTTACTTCAAGCGCGACTTGAGCTGCTTTCGGGCCTGAGACGCGAATAATCCCCACGCCACCTCGGCCTGGAGCGGTTGCTTGAGCAACAATGGTGTCTGTAGACATAAGGGTACCTAACATAGGGGTGTATGAGCGCAATTGTAATCAGCCAAAAACAAAAAGGCGACCTTTTGGTCGCCTTTGTTTCACTTGTCAGTGTGACTTCTTGCTGAAGTGGCTACTTAGAGTGTAAGCCTTTTTTCTCCAGCGCTTTGTAAATCAAGGTTTGCTGGATCAAGGTAACGATGTTCGATACCAACCAGTAAATCACTAAACCTGATGGGAAGAACAAGAAGAAGAACGTAAACATAACCGGCATAAAGGTCATGATCTTCTGTTGCATCGGGTCAGTGACTGTCGTCGGGCTCATTTTCTGGATCATAAACATACTCACACCCATCAGCAGTGGCAAGATGTAGTATGGGTCTTGTGCTGAAAGGTCATGAATCCAACCAAAGAAAGGTGAATGACGCAGTTCAACCGATTCCATTAATGACCAGTAAAGCGCAATGAAGATAGGCATTTGCAGGAAGATAGGTAAACAACCACCGAGTGGGTTTACTTTCTCTTTCTTATACAGCTCCATCATTTCTTGGCTCATGCGTTGGCGGTCATCGCCGATGCGCTCACGCATTGCTTGCAGCTTTGGTTGCAGCATGCGCATTTTTGCCATAGAGGTGTATTGTGCTTTGGTCAGTGGGTACATAGCACCACGAACAATGAAGGTTAAGCAGATGATTGCTACACCCCAGTTGCTAACGAAGCTTTGAATGAATGAAAGCAACATGTGTAGTGGTTTTGCAATAAACCATAACCAGCCGTAGTCGACAACTAGATCAAGATTTGGCGCAACTGCAGCCATCTCATCTTGTAGTTTTGGACCGACCCAAAGTGTGGCTAAGAATGTCGCTTTTTCACCGTTGGCGATGGTTTTATTTGGCATGCGAACACCAATATCACCTAAGTTGCCAATCACGCGAGTGTATAAGTTTGACCCTGCTGCATCACGTGGGATCCACGCGCTGGCAAAGTAGTGTTGGATCATCGCCGCCCAACCTTCACCGTTAACTAAAGGCAGTGACAAGTTACGATCTTGCATATCATCGAAACTGTATTTCTTATAACGTGTATCTTGTGTTGAGTAAGCACCGCCACGGTAAGTTGGCATAGCCAAGCTGCCACCAGCGTCCAATAAATTTTGGCGTAGGTGTGCATACATACCCAGTGTCGCGTTATTACCAGATTGGTTGACTACATTAAATTCAACATCCAAGGCGTAGCTGCCACGTTTAAGGATGAAGGTTTTGGTGTATTCAAGGCCATTGGCTTGATAAGTCATGGGAATGCGCAGTTCGTCTTGACCATCCGCTAGAGCAAAGGTGTCGGCGCTAACAGTATAGTTTGGACGATTGTTGCTGCTTAAATCGATCCCTTGCGGTCCCACTAAACCACTTTGCGCGATAAACTGGTGACCAGGAATGTCTTTAAGTAGCACAAATGGGTCTTCTGAATTGAGTTCAGCATCGTACTTATTCAGCTCGGCCTTCACTACATCACCACCTACCGTGTCAATTGACAGAGTCAGTACATCAGTCTTGACGGTGATGGTTTTTGCAGACGCATTGGTTGCTGCTGGTGCTGGGTCTAACTCATCAGCCATAGATGGTGCAGTTAGAGTGCTGCTATTTTGTGCCTGCTCAACCGCTTGAGGTGCTGGGTTCTTTGCTACTTGCCATTGCTGGAAAAGTAAAAAAGAAACGAGTGCCAAGGCGATTAACAGGATATTACGTTGAGAATCCATCGTTAATTATCTCTGTCTTGTTTTTGGACTGGTGGCGGAACGGGGTCAAAACCCCCTTCGTTCAAAGGGTGGCATTTTAATAGACGTTTGCCTGATAACCAACACCCTTTTACAAAACCGTGAGCTTTCAACGCTTCTATCGCATAGTTTGAACAGGTTGGAGTAAAACGACAGCGTGGTCCAAGCAGAGGACTGATGATTCCTTGGTAAAGACGGACTAATCCGATTGCTAACCACGCGAAGGGCGAGACAGGCGATGCCATAATTTTTCAAATAGTTTGAACATTTCTTCATTGCTTAAATCTTGCGCGCTCTTTTTCGCAATCACAACAAAATCTTTGTTAGGAAGTTGATGCTGTTTATTACGGAAGCTTTCGCGAGCGAGGCGTTTGAAGCGATTACGGCCAACAGCAGTTTTGATCTGTTTTTTGGGGACGGCCAACCCTAACCTTGGGTGGGTAAGAGCGTTTTCGCGAGCAATGATAGTGAAATGGGGGGAGCCTGCGCTGTGCGCTTGCTGGAAGACTTTTTTATAATGTTCGGGAGTTAACAAACGTAACTCCCGATTGAACGCGTACGTATTCAAAATAATCGCGAATTATTTTGACAGGCGCGCGCGGCCTTTAGCACGACGTGCATTAATAACCTTACGGCCATTCTTAGTTGCCATGCGTGCACGGAAACCGTGAGTACGCTTGCGCTTTAGAACGGTAGGTTGAAAAGTGCGTTTAGACATGTGTAATTACCTTACTGATCAGTAGTTTTTAGGTTCAAATAAACCCGGCGTGGGTATATTTTCGCTTCTTTAATAGAAAGAAAGGAATCCGACGCCTCTCAACAAAGAGGCGGAATTGTAATCACTGTCACAATAAGTGTCAACGATTGGGTTCACTAAAATTCCGGTCGGGGGATTATACGCAGTCTCCTTTAAATCACAAGGATCCTTCGTCGATCCCCACCTGATTTAAAAATTTCTTGAGCTTAGGATCCTGTGGATTACCAAAGATATCCTGTGGAGAGCCTTGCTCTACAATTTGCCCATCGGCCATGAAGATCACGCGATCGGCTACCTCCTTTGCAAACTGCATCTCATGGGTAACCACCAGCATTGTTTGGTGATGAGTGGCTAATTTCTTCATTAAAGCAAGCACTTCGCCAACCCATTCAGGATCGAGTGCTGATGTAGGTTCATCAAATAGCAGCAATTCTGGTTGTAGCGCCATCGCACGACCGATCCCAACGCGCTGCTGCTGGCCACCAGAAAGCGCTGCGGGATAACTCTCTCCTTTATCCCCAAGACCGATGTCATCCAAAATCTGCTGTGCGCGGGTCAGGGCGAGATCTTTTTTCCAACCGTGCACCGTAATGAGCCCTTCGGCGACATTTTGCCTCGCCGTCATATGAGCAAACAGCGCGTAGTTTTGGAAAACAAAGCCTGTTTTTCTGCGCAGTGCTAATACATCTGCTTTGGTCTGTTGCTGGGTGTCGACGGTGACATCATCAATAGTAATGGAGCCTTGGTCTGCGCGTTCTAGGAAGTTGACGCAGCGCAGTAAGGTCGATTTACCTGTACCGCTTGAGCCAATAATGACGATGATTTCACCTTTTTCTATTGCTAAGCTGATTCCTTTGAGCACTTCAGTATCGCCAAAGCGCTTATGAATATTATCGAGTTTAATCATCGTACATACGCCTTATTGAGTCTCTCTTCAGCCCAAATTTGTACCCGAGTCAGTACCACCACTACGGCCCAGTAAATTAATGCAACGGCGAGGAAAGCTTCAAAGAAGCGAAAGCTTGACGAAGCTTCCATCTGCGCTCTGGCCATGATCTCAGCGACTCCTAATGTAAAAGCTAATGAGGTCGATTTGATCATATCAATGAAGTAATTCATTAATGATGGCAACGCGATACGAGTAGCTTGCGGCAAAATAATGCGGCGCATTGCTTGGCTTGTGGTCATACCCACAGACAAACTCGCTTCCATTTGGCTGCGATCAATACCCAAAATGGCGGCGCGAATACTTTCTGCCATATAAGCGGCGAAGTGAAGAGTTAGCCCGATCACCGCGGCGCTAAATGCATTTAAACCGACCATCCACGGTAACACTTGCGGCAGACCATAGTAGAGTAGAAATAGTTGTACCAGCAGGGGAGTACCGCGGAAAAAGCTGATGTACAGCTGGCTTAGCGGATCCAAAATGGGCACTTTGAACACACGAATATTGGCTAAAATGACCGACAGGATCAAAGCAAACACTAAGCCCCAAGTCGCCATCTCCATGGTGGTGCCTAAATACCTGAGCAGTATTGGCATCAGCTCAAGCATATAGTGAAAATCAAATCCCATCGGCTTACCTTTTTAAAACAAAAAAGGTGGAATGTGTGGTTCCACCTCAATCCTATCTTTTGATAATAGGGGAATTTACTTATTGGTGATATCGGCAGCAAACCATTTTTCAGAAATCGCACTCAGTGTGCCATCAGCGCGCATCGAGGCTAACGCTTGATTCACTTCAGCTTGCAGTTTTTGGCCTTGCTCGTTGTTAACAAACGGCCAAGCGTTTTCAATGGTTTCAAAAGGGTGACCAGCCAATTGCAACGGTAAGCCCGTTGTTTTAATCAATTCCAGAGCCGAAAGGCGATCCATCACAAACGCATCGGCACGGCCAAGAGCAACGTCATGTTCAATGCCAGTATCGTAAGTTTTGATGATGATTTTATTGTCTTTGTCAAAGCTGCGCAGTAGCTGCTCGAAGTTTGAGCCTAAATTGACCGCGACCGTTTTGCCAGCAAGATCGTCAATCCCTTTAATGCTGTCATTACCTTTGCGAACGGTAATTTGTGCACCGTCGATGACATACGGGTCAGCAAATAAGTATTTCGCTTTACGTGCTTCTGTGACGGTGATTTGGTTTGAAATGGTATCAATTCGGCCAGTTTCAAGCAGGCCAAAGAGACCGGAGAAATTAGCAGTAACATATTTTACATCGTAATCATTGCGTTTACCTATCTCATCCCAAACATCCACTTCAAAGCCTTGCAGCTTGTCTTGTTTGACAAAAGTGAATGGAAAATAGCGCCCTGACATGCCGACTTTTATTTCCGTTGCCGCGTGTACGCTTGCAGCGGATAGTGCAATTGCAGTAATGGCGACTTTAACCCAGTTTTTCATCTTGAAACTCCTTATATTTATAGAGAGGGATGTTACTGGTAAAGCACTCAATAGAATAAATAACCAGTAGTTATTAACCATAACCGAACATAGTGACACAATTGGGGATAAGTATAGAGGATCCTTGTATATGTGGATCATCGTGTGGGTAAAGTGGTGCTAATTGTGAAGATCGACAAAAATCAAGCGCAAATTGTGTGAATAACTTCGATCTTATTCACTGGATCACGGATCAATCGCTGGCGATCTTGGTTATCAACAGGTAAAATCGCCAGTCTTTTCGATCATTTACTTAGGGTGAGGGCAACCGTGTCATCTTCGCTTTGGTTGCAATGTTTGCAACAGCTTCAAGAAGAGTTACCAGCAGCGGAATTCAGCATGTGGGTACGTCCGTTACAAGCGGAGCTCAATGACAATACTCTCACTTTATTCGCCCCAAACCGCTTTGTGCTTGATTGGGTGCGCGATAAATACATCAACAGCATCAACCGACTACTGCAAGAGCATTGTGGCCACGATACCCCGAACCTGCGTTTTGAAGTGGGTAGTCGCCGGGTCAGCGCGCCTAAAGCTGCTCCCGTTCGTACTCAAGCGGATGTCGCGGCTGAATCTTCAGCTCCTGCACAGTTACAAGCGCGTAAACCAGTACATCGTACGTGGGAAAACGACACGGTTGTGGCAGACATTAATCACAGATCAAACGTTAACCCTAAACATAAGTTCAATAACTTCGTTGAAGGTAAATCGAACCAACTTGGTTTGGCTGCAGCGCGTCAAGTTTCCGATAACCCCGGCGCGGCCTATAACCCACTCTTCTTATACGGTGGTACCGGGCTAGGTAAAACACACTTATTGCACGCCGTTGGTAATGCGATTGTTGATAACAACCCAAATGCGAAAGTGATTTACATGCATTCAGAGCGTTTCGTGCAAGATATGGTGAAAGCGCTGCAAAATAATGCGATTGAAGAGTTCAAACGCTATTACCGCAGTGTTGATGCACTCTTGATCGATGATATTCAATTCTTTGCTAATAAAGAGCGTTCGCAAGAAGAGTTCTTTCATACCTTTAACGCATTGCTTGAAGGTAACCAACAAATCATTTTGACTTCCGACCGCTATCCGAAAGAGATCAATGGGGTGGAAGATCGCCTGAAATCTCGTTTTGGTTGGGGTTTGACGGTTGCGATTGAGCCACCAGAGCTTGAAACGCGTGTCGCGATTTTAATGAAGAAGGCAGAAGATCACCAAATTCATCTTGCCGATGAAGTTGCCTTTTTTATTGCCAAACGCTTACGTTCCAACGTGCGTGAATTGGAAGGTGCACTAAACCGTGTTATCGCCAACGCTAACTTTACCGGCCGTCCGATCACCATCGATTTTGTGCGTGAAGCGCTACGTGACTTATTAGCTTTGCAAGAAAAATTGGTCACCATTGATAACATTCAAAAGACCGTGGCGGAATACTACAAAATTAAAGTGGCGGATTTGCTTTCTAAACGTCGCTCTCGCTCGGTTGCTCGTCCACGCCAGTTGGCGATGGCACTAGCTAAAGAGCTGACTAACCACAGCTTGCCTGAAATTGGTGATGCGTTTGGTGGCCGAGATCATACGACAGTGCTGCACGCTTGCCGTAAAATCCAGCAGCTACGTGAAGAGAGCCACGACATCAAAGAAGACTATTCGAATTTAATTCGTACCCTGTCTTCTTGATGCACAACCTTCTTATATCAGCTATTTTAACCCTCACATTTGGGGTTGCCCGATAACATCGTAAGAGCTAACTATGAAATTTACTATTGAACGTAGCCACTTCATTAAGCCACTTCAGCAAGTATCTGGAACATTAGGCGGACGTGCGACTTTGCCAATTCTTGGTAATTTGTTGCTCAAAGTGGAAGAGAACGTGCTGTCGATGACGGCGACCGATCTCGAAGTCGAACTGATTAGCCGCGTGACTCTTGAAGGTGAGTGCGAAGCAGGAAGCATCACTGTCCCTGCGCGTAAATTTTTAGATATTTGTCGCGGCTTGCCCGATAGCGCCGTGATCACTGTGGTATTGGAAGGCGATCGCATTCAGATGCGTTCTGGCCGTAGCCGTTTCTCTCTGGCAACCTTACCTGCCAGTGACTTTCCTAATATTGAAGATTGGCAAAGTGAAGTGGAAGTGTCGCTCACTCAGGCAGAACTGCGCAGTTTAATTGAGAAAACCCAGTTTTCGATGGCTAACCAAGATGTGCGTTATTACCTGAACGGTATGCTATTTGAAATCGACGGTTCAACCTTGCGCTCTGTGGCAACCGATGGACACCGTATGGCGGTTTCGCAAACGGCACTCAGCGCGGATTTTGCCAATAAACAGATCATCGTGCCGCGTAAAGGGGTACAGGAACTGGTCAAGTTACTTGATGCGCCAGAACAGCCGGTTGTGCTGCAAATTGGTAGCTCAAATTTGCGCGCCCAAGTGAATAATTTCATCTTCACTTCTAAGCTGGTTGATGGCCGCTTCCCTGATTATCGCCGCGTTATGCCGCAGCAAACGACCAAAACCTTAGAAACGGGCTGTGATGAGTTACGTCAGGCATTTTCTCGTGCCGCGATTCTCTCAAATGAAAAGTTTCGCGGGGTACGGGTTAATCTTGCGGATAATGAAATGCGCATTACCGCCAACAACCCAGAGCAAGAAGAAGCGGAAGAGTTGTTGGATGTCACCTTTGAAGGCGACGCCATCGAAATCGGTTTTAACGTCAGCTATGTACTCGATGTACTGAATACATTACGTTGTGAACAGGTTCGTGTATCGATGTCTGACGCCAACGCCAGCGCGCTGATTGAAAATCGCGATGACGACAGCGCGATGTATGTCGTCATGCCGATCCGACTTTAAGTTTGCGCAATGCCGCTGACTCGTTTAATCGTCCAACAATTTCGCAATATTAAAGCCTGTGATATCCCATTATCATCAGGCTTTAACTTTCTTATTGGCCCTAATGGCAGCGGCAAAACCAGTGTACTGGAAGCGATTTACCTGCTGGGTCATGGTCGCTCGTTCAAAAGCGCCTTAACCGGACGCGTCATACAAAATGAGTGTCAGGAGCTGTTTGTGCATGGTCGTTTTTTGACCTCGGATCAATTTGAGCTACCGATTGGCATTAATAAGCAGCGTGACGGTTCAACAGAGGTTAAAATAGGCGGTCAATCTGGACAAAAACTGGCGCAACTGGCACAAGTTTTACCTTTGCAATTGATTCATCCGGAAGGGTTTGATCTGCTCACCGATGGACCAAAACAACGACGTGCATTTATTGATTGGGGGGTATTTCATAGTGAACCTGCCTTTTATGATGCGTGGGGGCGTTTTAAGCGCCTCAATAAGCAGCGCAATGCGTTGTTAAAAACGGCAACCCATTATCGTGAACTCAGTTATTGGGATCAGGAGATGGCGCGCTTGGCTGAACAAATCGATGCATGGCGCACACATTATGTGACGCAAATGAAGTGTGTTGCCGAGGTGTTGTGTCGCAGTTTTTTGCCAGAATTTGATGTGCAAATGAAGTATTATCGTGGTTGGGAAAAAGAGACGCCCTATCAACAAATCCTCGAGAAAAACTTCGAACGCGATCAATCGCTAGGCTACACATTCAGTGGCCCGAATAAAGCGGATTTAAAAATAAAGGTCAATGGAACACCGGTTGAAGATGTTCTATCACGCGGTCAGCTTAAATTAATGGTGTGTGCACTGCGCGTCGCACAAGGACAACACTTAACCGAGCTGACAGGTAAGCAATGCATCTATTTAATTGATGACTTTGCTTCCGAATTAGATAGCCATCGTCGTAAGCGTTTAGCGGATTGCTTAAAATCGACGGGGGCACAAGTTTTTGTAAGTTCTATTACGCAAGGCCAAGTTGCAGACATGATTGAGTCAAACAGCAAGATGTTTCATGTGGAACATGGCACAATAGAGCACGGATAAAATAGTGAGAGAGTAACTCATGTCGAATAATTACGATTCATCGAGTATTAAGGTACTGAAGGGTCTGGACGCGGTTCGTAAACGTCCAGGAATGTACATCGGCGACACGGATGATGGCACCGGTCTGCACCACATGGTTTTTGAGGTGGTGGATAACTCAATTGATGAAGCGTTGGCAGGTCACTGTAAAGACATCGTAGTGACTATTCACGAAGACAATTCAGTTTCAGTTAGCGATGATGGCCGTGGTATTCCTACCGACCTTCACGAAGAAGAACAAGTTTCTGCCGCGGAAGTTATTATGACGGTTCTGCATGCGGGCGGTAAATTTGATGACAACTCATACAAGGTTTCGGGTGGTCTGCACGGCGTCGGTGTGTCCGTTGTCAACGCGCTGTCTGAAAAAGTGCTACTGACTATCTACCGTAACGGCGCTATTCACACACAAACTTATTGTCACGGTGTGCCACAAGCGCCGTTGGCTGTGGTGGGTGAAACCGATAAAACCGGGACAACCCTGCGTTTTTGGCCAAGTGCTGAAACCTTTACCAACATTGAATTCCATTACGATATTTTAGCTAAGCGTCTGCGTGAGCTCTCTTTCCTAAACTCTGGTGTATCCATCAAACTGTTTGATGAACGCGAAGAAGACAAAAAAGACCATTTCAGATATGAAGGTGGTATTAAAGCGTTCGTTGGCCATTTAAACCGCAATAAAACGCCGATCCATGAAAAAGTATTCCATTTCAGCTCTGAGCGTGACGATGGGATTACCGTGGAAGTGGCGATGCAGTGGAACGATGGTTTCCAAGAAAACATTTACTGCTTTACCAACAACATTCCTCAACGTGATGGTGGTGCCCACTTAGCGGGTTTCCGTGGGGCGTTAACTCGTACCCTAAACACCTTCATGGATAAAGAAGGCTTCTCGAAAAAAGCGCAAGCGGCGACCTCGGGTGATGATGCTCGTGAAGGCTTAACCGCGGTGGTTTCAGTGAAAGTGCCGGATCCTAAGTTCTCTAGCCAAACTAAAGATAAATTGGTTTCATCCGAGGTGAAATCTGCGGTTGAGTCGGCAATGGGTGAGAAATTGGCGGAGTTTTTGGCTGAAAACCCAAGTGAAGCCAAAATGGTATGTTCAAAAATCATTGATGCGGCTCGTGCTCGTGAAGCGGCGCGTAAAGCGCGTGAAATGACACGTCGTAAAGGTGCGTTAGATCTTGCCGGTTTGCCGGGTAAACTCGCCGATTGCCAAGAAAAAGATCCTGCACTATCTGAACTGTACATAGTGGAAGGGGACTCTGCTGGCGGTTCTGCCAAGCAGGGACGTAACCGTAAAAACCAAGCGATTTTGCCACTGAAAGGTAAAATTCTTAACGTTGAAAAAGCACGTTTCGACAAAATGCTTTCTTCGCAAGAAGTCGCAACGCTTATCACCGCATTAGGCTGTGGCATTGGCCGTGATGAATATAACCCAGACAAACTGCGTTATCACAACATCATCATCATGACCGATGCGGACGTCGATGGTTCGCACATCCGTACGCTACTGTTGACCTTCTTCTATCGTCAAATGCCTGAGCTGATTGAGCGTGGCTACATCTACATTGCTCAACCGCCTTTGTATAAAGTGAAAAAAGGCAAGCAAGAGCAGTACATCAAAGATGAAGATGCGATGAACCAATACCAAGTTGCTTTGGCATTGGATGGTGCCTCACTGCATGTTAACCCTCAAGCGCCAGCATTAGCAGGCGAAGCGTTAGAAACCTTGGTTAAGCAATACAATGTCGCCATTAAGCTGGTGGAGCGCATGAGCCGCCGCTACCCTTACGCCTTGATCCATGAATTCATCTATATGCCGCGTATCATTGTTGATCAATGCGCTGATTCTGCAGTAGTAGAAGCGTGGGGCAAACAGCTGGTGGAGCAGTTAAATGCGAAAGAAGTTGGCGCAAGCCAATACAGCATTGAAACTGAGCACAATGCAGAGCTTGGTATTTATCAGCCTAAGATTGTAGTGCGCACTCATGGTGTAACGCACCAACATCTATTAAGTGCTGATTTGCTCAATTCGAAAGAGTACAGCAAGCTGGCTGACCTTTCTGAAGCACTTTATGGCTTAGTTGAAGAAGGGGCTTACATTCAACGTGGCGAGCGTATTCAACCTGTCGATAACTTTGTTGATGCGTTGAACTGGTTAATTAAAGAGTCTCGTCGTGGCCTAAGCCTACAACGCTACAAAGGTCTAGGTGAAATGAACCCAGATCAGTTGTGGGAAACGACGATGGATCCTGAATCTCGCCGTATGCTGCAAGTCACGATTGAAGATGCTGTTGGTGCTGATGAACTGTTTACCACCTTGATGGGTGATCAAGTTGAGCCGCGTCGCGCATTCATCGAAGAGAACGCCTTAAAAGTTGCCAACCTCGATGTCTAAGTCGTTGCTATAAAGCAAATCCCAAAAACACCGTTTCGCAAGAGCGGTGTTTTTTTATGGTCAACACAAAGTCACCCAACGTGGGAGCAACCATTTTTAGCATCAACACTTTCTACTTATCTTAGGTTGTCTTCAAGGATAAAAGGTCATAAACGTTTTTTTATTGGGATTTTCTCTCAATAAAAAAAAGTATCTACTATTTTATTTTATTCCATGTTTTTAGAGGTTTTTATGAGCTTGAATTATATTTTTT
>NZ_NDIO01000150.1:0-13610 GCF_002241085.1 Vibrio sp. V03_P4A6T147 | reverse complement strand
AGTTGAAGCCATTCAACAAGCTGCGGAACAACATGTTTTAGAAACAATTGAGTGGCCTCCCAGCGGGGAGTTAAACGTAAAAGCGGCAAATATTGATGACCGAATTTATGCCACCGACTGCCCCACACCGTTATCGACCTCTTCCTCATCCAGTAATGGTTCTGCAAGTAATATCACAGTTCTGGTTGAATGCATTGAAGATAACTGGAAAATTTATGTTCCTGTAAGACTGACCATTTCACTGCCACTTGTCACCGTTGCCGTACCCATTTCTCGTGGGCAGCAAATTACGCAGCAAGATGTCTTGATTACAATGGTAGACTTACACCGCTTCAGACGACAAGGTTTTTCCGATATAAATCGTATCGTCGGAGCTAAAGTGAAAAAAAACATGCGTATTGGCGATGTCGTTGAGCAAGATGATATATGCGTCGTATGTCGTAATGAAAACGTTATGATTCAAGCAGTCAAGCAGGGAATGATCATCACAACCAAAGGAACCGCTTTAAGTGATGGTATTTTTGGTGAGCAGATAAAAGTGAAAAATGATAAATCAAACCGTATAATAGATGCACAAGTAACCGGTATTGGCGAAGTCACGGTTCAATTTTAACGCTTTCATTACACTTCTAAATGTGTTTACGTTGTTAAGAAAGTGAAACAGAAAAAAAAGCTAAAGTAATCACAAGCACCGTCGATATTGACTGTACAGGTTTCCATTATTATTAATAAGGCTCACATATGGCAGGTATTGATAACATACGTTCGGGGCAAACATTAACGACGACAAATCGTAGTAATGCTCGTACTGAATCGAATGCATCTCCATCGACATCCGGCTCGGTCACTCGTTCACCTCAAAATAAAGATGCGGTATCACTTAGTACCCAAGGTAAGGCCATTGGTGAAATGCACAACCAAATGGTATCTCAGCCAAGTTTTGATAGTGCCAAAGTCGCTGCAATTAAAGATGCGATAGCCAATGGCTCATATAGAGTCGACCCAGAAAAGTTGGCTGATAATATGATTAAATTTGAAAAAGAGTTGGGTGGTTTTAACTAGCCCTATTTTTGACTAATTAAGGCAACATACAATGGCTGTATTAAAAGACTTAGTCGATTTCCAATTGAAAAATGCACTAGAACTCTCTTCGCTACTTGAACAAGAAAAGTTAGCAATTACGAGCCGTTCATCAAGTGAAATCGAAGCTATTGCCAAACAAAAGATGACCTTAATTGGACAACTTCAACAAACTGACCTCCGAATTGCGAAACATCCTCATGTCGTGAGCCTGGCTGAAGATGTACTCCTGTCGCAAATCGTTGATCAGATTCGTTCCATTGTTCACGATTGCCAGCAAGCAAACCTTGTTAATGGTGAAGCGCTACAACGTGCACAACTCAGTTTTAATAAACTCAATAATTTGATGCAGCAAAGCCACGGAAAAATTGGCATGACGTATAACGCTGGTGGGCAAACCCACACTGTGTCCACTTTAGGGACCAATATTAAAGCGTAATCAACATGCAGCTGAGCTACTAAACTTTTAAGCTGAAACGAATTAAACAGAAAAGCGGCAAACTTTGCCGCTTTTTCGATCTGGAGAGAAGGAAGATTTAGAAGAGTGTTTGTTGACGTTTTTCTGGTACTTGCTGAACTTCTCCGTAGTCACGCAGTTTATCCATCTTACGGATATCGAGACGTAACTCAGTAACATAACTGTCACCCACCTTATAACTGCGGACCACTTCTGCTCCGCGGATAACACCATCAACCGCTCCCGACGTCAGCTCTGTGCCCAATCGCTGATCTTGTAGTTCAGCACGACCACTCACTCGCATTCCATAGACTTGCTCTGCCAGTTCGCGATAAGCATCGATTTTAGAGGCACGCATTGCACGGACTTGCTTTTCATCCACACTACGCCCAGTTTGCTCACTGATATTGGCATAACCTACTGCCGTCAACCATTCATCAGCGCGCATGGTTTGCAATGGCTGGCAACCCACCATCATGATAGTCACTAGAAGTAATAGCCATTTTTTCATTGGTTTCTCCTATGGACGCAAGATAACAGTATACGGCTGCTTAATCGTAGGGTCAGAGCGAATTAACACACCATCTTGTGTACGGATACTGTTGAGCGTATCAAGATCACGACCAATACGATCAGCAGGTAAAAAGCCTTGTGCGGTAGCAACCACAACACGAGACTGCATTCCCACAACACGAGCATTGACTAATACACCGCCTTCTTGACGAAGCATTGTCCCTGTCAGTATGTATTGGATTTCTTGCTCTTGAGCGAGGTCTTTCCAGTCACGACTGAAAGCAAAATCACCTTGCTGCGTTACCTGAATCGAGCCTGTGGTTTTGAAATCAACCACTTTAAATCCTCTACGCTGAAACTGATGGATAAATCCTTCAGAAACCGAGTTACCCAACCAGTTAGTCGCATCCATACTTTGCAGGTCCACAAACGATGTTACAGCAATAGGAGTGCGAGCAGAAACACTAGTATTGGACACCATCAAATCTTCTGTCATGCTTTCAACAAAGAAGTCCAACGTGTGACGTGGGCTCTCCATTAGCATAAACTGTGAACCATTGTATGGCTCTTTACCGTTATAAATCGGGGCGTAGGCACAAGCAGTTAACAAAACTGCTGGCACTATCGAAAGCCATTTTTTCATTCTCTTATCTCCAGATATACTGAGGCAATCTTGATTCCAAACTTCAGATTAAAAAACTTGGAACACTCTTTGCTTTTCAAAACTTGTTACACTTTCAAAACGCACTGCCTACATCAGCTAAGATTTTAAAAGCAAAATTTATACCCAACTGGTAAATAACAATGAAAAAAATTATTTCTGTTTTATTTTCAATATGTTACACAATTACCTTTTCTCAAGCCGTTAATGCTGCTTGGTATGAAGTGACCGGATCGTCAGCCATTGTTTCCTCAGAGGAAGTCGCTCGCCTCAATGCATTGGAAGATGCCATCTATAAGGCGGTAAACTTTGCCGGGGCAGACATCGGTAGTATCAGTAACTTACGACCACTGCTGGAATCAGACCGTAAAGAGTACCAGTTTACTAACCATGAAGTACGCTATGTGTTAGTTGAAGAGAATAAAACACGTCGGGGAGTGATGTATGTTAAAGCTCGAATTGATATTTATCCTTCGGCAACAGGTTGCCACGTTAGCCAATATAAGAAAACGTTTTTAGTGGGCAACATTGATCTTGCATCGCCACAACAGGCGGTTATGGGGCAAATTTACAGTGTGGGAGATGATTTTGCACAGGTACTCAACCGTCAACTCGATCAAGAATCTCGCAGTTTTGTGTCGGTTGGCACCACAGATTATGCAATTGAAAAACAGCACCCAGAACGCTTAACCATGATTGCAGAGGACACGGGGGCACAGTACATTTTGGGGGGAACCATCACCGATTTAACTGCCACGATAGAGCAAAAATTACTCGCCGATGATGTGATTAACCGTCAATTTGCTATGCAAATTCAAGTGTTTGATGGCAAAACAGGCCAAGAAGTCATGACTAGGCATTATAGAGAAGTCGCTAAATGGCCTTTCGCCAAAACCAGTCAGATAGATACTAGTAGTGCTCGTTTCTGGGCTTCAACCTTTGGCAGCATGATGCTGCGTGTCAGCCGAAATATTATGCTTGATCTTGAATCCGAACTTTCATGTAAAATAACACTCCCCGAAGTGGTTGCTAAATATGGTAACACCATCACGATGGATCTAGGACGTGTGCATGGCGTTAAAACCGGTGACAAATTGCAGTTGTGGCATACAGGTTCATTCATTGATCAGAAAGGGCTACCACGAAATAAAGTGACTCAAAGTGATATTACCCTTACGGTTACTCGCGTCTATGAAAACGAAGCAGAGCTGAGTGTTGATCAAGAAAATCTCGCCTCTAGCATACAAATTGGCGATGTTATGCACAAACAGCTTTAATTTTCGTTTTAACTAGTTAACTTCACAAAATTATTGAGTAAACTAGCTCACCTTGCTCCCGTAGCTCAGTAGGATAGAGCGGCCCCCTCCTAAGGGGCAGGCCACAGGTTCGACTCCTGTCGGGAGCGCCATTTTGATAAAGCCTCAACACCCAACCGGTATTGAGGCTTTTTTTTCTGACGAAAAATTGACCTAATATTGATTTGAGCCACTACTATTCATATACAGTGATTACTGTAAGTTCTATGTCAAATAATCTAGAATTAGTATTAACAGATTTATCGATAGATAAGATCATGAAAAAGAGTAATCTAATCACGAATACTGGTCACCGCTTTATCTCTAAAGCAAAGACCGCCTATAAAATTCATATCCATACGCCGGACGATACGGTATTGCACCGTTCTGTCGGCTACATAC
The DNA here is from genome assembly GCF_002241085.1 of Vibrio sp. V03_P4A6T147. NCBI lineage: Bacteria > Pseudomonadati > Pseudomonadota > Gammaproteobacteria > Vibrionales > Vibrionaceae > Vibrio > Vibrio sp. V03_P4A6T147. The sequence goes on along the minus strand of NZ_NDIO01000150.1, from coordinate 9,202 downwards.
GTATTGGTGAGAAAAAGGGGCTTAAAAAGGCGATAAAGCTGCGTAATGAATTAGGTTCAGAGATGTGGGGCAAACATTGGCGTCGTCTGCTCAAAGATCCCTATTTGATGACTCGTCTACCACACAGTTTAGAACCTAAAATCATATACAAACCCAGACCAACGCTCGATAACCCGGAAGCTCGGGATCCTTGTTATATCGCGGCTTGGAGACACTATGATGAAAAAGGTAACTGTATATTTCAAAGCGTCGTTTGTTCGATCAACAAGCATGGCAAGCTTGCCGCTTATACCAAGACGAAAAAGGCGCTATTAGAGGCTTATAAAGAAGACTTGGATATTCTTGTCTACATGGGCCGATTGAATAGTATTGATTTGAAATAACGTGGCGTGATACCGGAGCGGTTAGAGGCTCAAATACATTGTTTTACAAGAAGAAAGCCCGCGTTTTTCACGGGCTTTCTCTATTTTCTCATACTTAAGCGTTATTATTTCACTTCATAATCAAAGCTTGGAATAACGATATCAACACGACGATTTTGCTTTCGACCTTCGACTGTATCGTTCGATGCGATTGGGCTATTTTCCCCTTCACCTTTTACGGTAAGACGGTTCGCATCCACACCTTTAGCAATCACAACATCAGCAACAACTTGTGCGCGTTTTTCTGATAGTTTCTGGTTGTAAGCCGCAGCGCCAGTTGAGTCAGTATGACCAATAATTTCAGCATCGGCTTGTGGGTAAGCTTGCAAATATTTCACTAGTTTATCAAGCTGGTTAGTACTCTCTGCTGTTAGCTTAGTACTGTTATGGGCAAAGCTACTGCTGTCCAAACGTTGAAATGGCACATGCTTAACAACCGTTTCAGGTTCTTGGGGAATAACGACTGGCTCAACCACTGGCTGTGCAACTTCTTCAACAAACACCTCTTGCACGATGACTGGCGCAGGTTCTGCTTTACTTCCACCAAATTTATACGAAACACCTAAGGTAGCCGAGTTACCTGCCGCTCGGACAAGATCGTTATTAATATCGGTGAGGCTTTGATATTCCAAACGTAAAGTGACGTTATTATCGGTGTTGAACTCAATACCAGCGGCACCTAAATATGAGTAATCATCTTTATTGCCATAGTCAACATAAGCACCGCCGACTTTAGCATATAAGGCAATGGCATCAGTCAAAGGAAGGCTGACTTTCGGTGCGAGTGTAATGGCCGTTACTTTTTCATCATTCAGCCCCGCACCACTAAATTTGCCCAAGTAATCGTAACCTGCCTCTAATGAAAGCCAATTAAACGCTTGGTAACCAAGGTAAGCACCGACGGTAGAAGATTCATCTTCACACACATCTCCAGCACGACAAGCGTCATCAAGCCAAGATTTACCAACTTTAGCACCTACGTATACTTCAGCCATTGCGGCAGAAGATGCAAAAACAAGCGCCATTGAAACTGCTGCTGCTAACTTTTTCATACTTTTTCCTTTCCTATTTATCGTTATCATAATGCGGTTGCGGTACCCAAAAAACGGTTTACTTTTCGCCTACACACATACCTACATAACTCGGAACCACTATACTGTATGTTAAGAAAGCTTAAATAGCGCATTAGTTTATTCTCTGTCATCGTTTTGTGAAATATTGTCAGTGCTCTACACCAAAGGATTTAACAAAGCCGATATAAAGAAAAACCGCAGCATAAGCTGCGGTTCAAAGCGTTGTTCGTATGATTGACTTATTGAGCGTTCGCTTCACGCTCAGCAATAAAGGCTAATGCCATATTGATACGAGCAATAACACGCTCTTTGCCGATCAGTTGCATAACAGCATCAACCGATGGCGATTGACCACCGCCAGTGACAGCAACGCGCAGCGGCATGCCTATTTTACCCATACCGATTTCAAGCTCTTCACACACTTGAGCGATGACAGCGTGCAGGTTTTCCGTTGTCCAGTCACTCAATGCTTCTAATTTGCTTAAAGCAAGTGCTAGCGGCTCTTTCGCCACACCGCGTAAGTGTTTTTTCGCCGCATCAGCATCAAACTCAGCAAAATCTTCAAAGAAGTAACGAGATTGAGCAGCAAGTTCAACCAAGGTATTGCAGCGTTCACCAACCAGTTTAACGATCTCAGCTAATGCTGGGCCGTTGTCTTTATTGATGCCTTGTTGCTCAAAGTGCCATTCAAGGTGTTTTGCAACATATTCAGGCTCTGATGTTTTGATGTAGTGATTGTTCAGCCACAACAACTTATCAGTATTAAATGCAGATGCCGATTTGCTAATAGCATTTAAACTGAAGAACTGAATCATCTCTTCACGCGAGAAAATTTCTTGGTCGCCATGAGACCAACCTAGACGAACTAAATAGTTATTCAGTGCTTCAGGCAGATAACCTTCATCGCGATACTGCATCACAGAAACAGCGCCATGACGTTTAGATAGCTTCGCGCCGTCGTCACCTAAGATCATTGCGCAGTGCGCAAACACAGGTACAGGAGCACCTAACGCTTCGTAAATGTTGATTTGACGAGGTGTGTTGTTGATGTGATCTTCGCCACGAACGACATGAGTAATCCCCATATCCCAGTCATCCACCACCACACAGAAGTTATAGGTGGGTGAGCCATCAGTACGGCGAATGATCAGATCATCCATCTGGCTGTTGGAGATTTCGATACGACCGCGGATCTGGTCGTCAAAAATTACGCTGCCTTCTTTAGGATTACGGAAACGGATAACACACGGATCCCCTTCTTTTGCTGCGTCGTTAACCGCTTTGATTTTTGGGTGATCAGCATCGTAGCGCGGCATCTCTTTGTTCGCTTCTTGCTCGGCACGAACTTCATCTAACAGCTCTTTAGAGGCGTAACATTTGTAGGCTTTATCTTCAGCAAGCAGCTTATCGACAACTTCGTTATAACGATCAAAATGTTTAGTTTGGAAATATGGGCCTTCATCCCAATTCAAACCTAGCCAAGTCATACCTTCAAGAATCGCGTCTACGGCTTCTTGCGTCGAGCGCTCTAGGTCGGTGTCTTCAATACGCAAAACAAACTCACCACCTTGGCTTTTTGCATAAAGCCAAGAGTAAAGTGCAGTACGCGCACCACCAACGTGAAGATAGCCTGTCGGGCTAGGAGCAAAACGAGTTTTAACCGTCATTTGATTTCCTTAGGGATAAAAAGACAGCGGAGAACATGTCCACTGCAAGTACCAGGATAAAAAGTGGCGACATTTTACCACTGACGGCTAAATCTACAATCCTCGATTGCCTTTCGTTTTTCTGCGCTCAAGAATAACGCTTAAAATTCGCTTAACTTTCCTTTAGTGGAACTTGACCTTGCCCTAAAGGTAAGGTTTATGCTTCTAGCTATTGAGTTGGTTTACGGGGAATTTATCAATGAAACGCTTTCAATTGCCTTTATCAGGGCTGAAATGCATGGGTTGCGCGAAGAAACTTGAGCAGCATCTCAAGCAAGAATTTGAGGTACAAATCCACCAGCTGTCACCCACATTCATCGAACTGAGCACTTCGGCCTCTTTAAATGAACTCATCGCCGCTATCGAATCCTTAGGCTATCAAGCCTTGCTCAGTACGAACAACGCTCCTCTATCCTCATTGCAACCCACAACCTTGGTTAGCGATATACAGCCACTCGCACAAGAGACAGAAGTCTCAACAACGGGTTTGGTTAGTACCCACTTACTGATCCAAGGAATGACTTGCGCAAGCTGTGTCTCTTCGGTGGAAAAAGCACTTCTAAGCGTTAACGGTGTACAAAAAGCGCAAATCAATTTAGCTGAACAAAGCGCCTTAGTGCTCTCGCAAGCAGATATCGCTGACCTTGAACGGCAATTGCTCAATGCCATTACTCATGCAGGCTACCGTGCAGAGCGAGTCGATGATCCAGCCCAACAGCAAGAAAAACAAAAACAGCAATCACTTGATTTACAAAAGCAACATAAAACCAATGCATTACTAGGTTTAATAATGGGTATTCCGTTAATGCTTTGGGGCCTTTTCGGTGGCAACATGATGATTGTGACCACTCAACAGCAAATATACTGGGGCGTTATCGGCGTTGTGTGTTTGGCTCTATTAGCCACCGCTGGCCGCCACTTTTTTAGCCATGCTTGGCTTGCGTTAACCCATAAGCGCGCCACCATGGATAGCTTAGTCGCCCTAGGAACCGGAGCGGCTTGGGCCTATTCAATGTTGGTAGTGATTTACCCAACTTGGTTTCCCGTCGCCTCGCGTCATGTTTACTTTGAAGCCAGCGCGATGATTATCGGTTTGATTTCACTAGGCCACTACATTGAGGCGAAAGCCAAAGCGAAAACAACCCAATCCTTACAAGCCTTAATTAACTTGCAACCACAACAAGCAACACGCATCACGGCGCAAGGCGATCAACAGATTGCGGTTGAATTAGTACAACTTGGTATGCAACTGCGCATAAAACCGGGAGAAAAAGTGCCGATAGACGGCAAAGTCCTCAGCGGTGAATCTTATGTTGATGAGTCCATGCTCACTGGTGAGCCGATCCCCGTCCTAAAAGTGGCAGGCGATGCCCTTGCGGCAGGCACCATCAATCATGATGGCAGCTTAGTCATCGAAGCCACCGGCGTAGGGGCGCAAACCATGCTCTCGCGCATCATCCAAATGGTTCGTCAGGCGCAAAGCAGTAAACCAGCCATCGCCAAACTGGCAGATCAGATATCCGCTATTTTTGTACCGACAGTGGTTATGATTGCCCTGTTTTCTGCTCTGATTTGGTACTTTGTAGGCCCTGAACCTAAGGCCAGTTATATGCTAGTGGTTGCAACAACAGTATTGATCATTGCTTGCCCTTGTGCCTTGGGTTTAGCTACTCCACTCTCGGTTACGGTAGGAGTTGGTAAAGCCGCTGAAATGGGTATTTTGATCAGAGATGCCAATGTATTGCAATCGGCAAGCAAAATCACCACTGTAGTATTTGATAAGACAGGTACGCTCACTCAAGGCAAGCCAACCGTTCAGAACTTAGTCACGTGGGGAATTGAAGATAGCAAATTGTTAACCCTTGTTTACGCTTTAGAACTGCGCTCTGAACACCCTCTTGGCAAGGCTATCTGCCATTATGCGCAACCGTTGGTATCAACCAGCGCCGCAGTCGAGCAATTTACCAACCTAAGAGGCAAAGGGCTAATGGCAAATATTGGCGGTGATTCCGTCGTCGTTGCCTCTTTATCGCACCTTGAATCACTGGGCGTTCCTCTTACTCAAGCACAAACGGCCATTGAACACTACGCAGAACAAGCTTGGACGCCAGTCGCGGTTGCCATTAACGGTGAACTCAAAGGTCTCATCGCTATTGCTGATCCAATCAAACCTAATGCTGCACAAGCTATCAGCACACTGAACAAAATGAACATTCGTACCGTGATGCTAACTGGAGATAACCAAAGCGTGGCCACTGCAATAGCAAAACAACTAGGCATACAGCAAGTGATGGCTCAAGTACTTCCGGATCAAAAAGCACAAAAAATCGTGCAGTTACAAGAGAAAGGCCAAATCGTCGCCATGGTCGGTGATGGTATTAATGATGCGCCAGCCCTTGCGCAAGCCGATATTGGTATCGCAATGGGCAGTGGCAGTGATGTCGCAATAGAGAGTGCGCAAATGACATTGCTCAACTCCTCACCGCTTGCCGTAGTCAATGCTATCGCTCTTTCTAAAGCAACGGTAAAAAACATGAAGCAGAACCTATTGGGCGCGTTTATTTATAACACCTTCGGCATTCCCATTGCCGCTGGCGTGCTTTATCCCGCTTTTGGCTTTTTACTCAGCCCTGTAGTTGCAGGAGCGGCAATGGCTTTGTCCTCAATCACAGTCGTGAGCAACGCTAACCGCTTACGTCTATTTAAATCCCCTTTTCACTCTTAGAGGTTAGATAAAAATGAAAATGATCACAGCCGCTATGCTTAGCACCTTGTCTCTTATGAGCTACTCCGCATTCGCCACGGTGACCGAGGTGACCAATTACAAATCCCCTTATTGTGGCTGCTGTACTGAGTGGTCCACTCACATGCAACAAGCAGGATTTAAGGTTAACGAGCAATTGCAAGAAGATATGACGGCGATAAAACAACAATTGGGCATTACACCCAAGCTCGCCTCTTGCCATACAGCCGTTATCGACGGCTATGTTTTCGAAGGTCACATTCCAGCCACAGACATTCAAGCCTTTCTCGCTAATCCACCGAAAAATGCCAAAGGGTTAGCCGCGCCCGGCATGCCAATCGGTTCTCCAGGTATGGAATCTGGTGATAAGAAAGAAGCCTATTCGGTTTTTGCTTTTAACGAGCAAGGTCAGGTGTTTGAGTTTGCTCACCACGAAGGTAATTGATTTTATGTAATAAAGCCTCCGACAGATGCGGAGGCTTTCATTTGGGTGCATTGATATGGCTACGAGTTATTTAACACTAGTTACTCGGCTGACTCGCTCGCCTGAAGCAGAGATAGAACGGATCCAGACCTCACCGGACACCTTCGGTTGTTCGATGCTCGAGTAAGTAAGCCATTGTTGACCATCTAATGAGTATTGTAGCTCAACGCCTGGGAATGACGAATTCATCGACAATGTACCCGCTTCAATCTTAGCTCCGGGAATTGGCAGGCGATAATCAATGCCAGCTTTTTCCAGTTTCGCCAGCTCACGTTGCCCAACAATATTAGCAAAACGAGTCCAATCTTGATTCAGTGCAGACTTATTGACTAAGTTGGTTTGCTGAGAATATTCAACCCCTACTTTATAGTCGTTTTCCCACTCCGCTTTATGCCAAGCACGTTCAGCGGCAGCCAACACTCGAGGGAAAACCATATATTCATACTGCTCATCATTACGAACCGTTTCTGACCACAATTGAGCTGACAAGCCGTAGAATGGTTTCGACGTCACCTCTCCTTTACCGACAAAACCATTACCATCACGATCTAATGAAGTTTCAGCGTTTTGCGGCATATTTTCCGGTGCAAAACCAAACATTTTGCGCGTATCGGTCGCACGGGTGGCCCAGTAATAACCGCGCTCTTTAGGATCCGCCTCATAAGGCATATCCATGTAGACATAATCAGGGTTAGAAACAATTACGTCGTAACCTTGTTTTGCCCATTCATAAACAGAGCTTGTACCGCCCCAATAGAGGACATCCCAAAAGTTCACACGTGTATTGCGCGTGGCAAAAGCGGATTCTCCCTCGCTGTATTTCAAGCCATCTTGCCATGCTTGGAAATTCTCAATCCCTTTATCGGCGACAATTTCCGATACTTGCTCAGCAAAATAACTCGGTAAATGAGCAAAGTCACTTACTACTCCTTGGCTGACTAATGCTTGGCACTGTGGCGATTTCGCAAATGGTTTATCTTGTTGTGAAAGATCTAAGTTACCTTTCCAACTGACTTTTTCCGTCGCATTAATATCTTGGAAACCCGCGCCCAATTTGATGTTTTTCGCCTCATCGCCACCAAAATGCCAAGTCGATAAAGGCATGCCCGCCTCAATGTGCATCAAGGCCACTTCAGTGATCACCTTGTCCACAAAACGTTTAGACGAGTCTAAACAAGGGTTAATAAAACTCTGCTTATCATAAAACTGAACCGTCGTAACATTGGAGCTGTCTTGAGGATCCATCAAGCGATACTGGCTAGCCTGTTCGGTTTTCCCCTCTTGGCTCAAACGATCAAAACGAGCCTCCATTGAAACAACCGCAGAGCGAGCATGGGCTGGCATATCAATTTCAGGGATCACTTCAATATTGCGCGCTTTAGCGTGCTTGAGGATTTCAATGTAATCGGCTCGACTAAAATAACCCGAGCCAAAGTTATCAGAATTTGGACCGGAGCCAAGCTGTGGCAGCAAGCAGTTTTTCTCATCTAAATCAAAGCAGCGCTGCCCACCAATGTCGGTCAATTCAGGTAAGCCCGGAATTTCTAAACGCCAACCTTCATCATCGGTCAAATGAAGATGTAATTTATTCATCTTATAAGCCGCCATTTGATCTAACGTGGCCAAAATCGCTTGCTTAGAATGGAAGTTACGTGCGACATCCACCATCACACCACGGTAATCAAAACGTGGAGCATCTTCGATGTGGATCACTGGCAGCGCTGTGACATTCTGGCTATCCACTAAACCCAAAATAGATTGAACGGCGTAGAAAGCTCCCGCCTCATCAAATGCACGAATAGAGATAGCATTCGGTGCAATCTCCAACTCATAAGCACCCGATGTCGCCATCTGGTCAGAAAATTCGCTCGGTGTAATCGCAACACCAACCGCCAACTCTCCATCAAGCTTCAGCCCAATCGTTTTAGCACGCGCCTGCAATGCTGAAAACTGATCCGTCGCAAAGTCCTTCACATCAAGCTTAAGGCCGCGAGTAATATCAACAACACCTTGACCAAGCGTTGTTTTTAGAGGCGTTGGTAACAGAGCCGTTGATACATCTTGCAGTGATACATCGCTATTTCTCTCAAATCGGCTGATGGCCGTGGCAAACACATTATTATCGCTGGTGGTGCGTTTGATATTGTCGCCCTCAAGCCCACGCACAAATGACGACGTGTCCTCTGTATTGAGAGATACAATAAGTTTAGGCTCTGTATTAGGTGCCGCAACGAATGCACGCGGCATAAAGTCCGTTTCAAACAACTGCCAATATTCAGCGACCAGAGGCAAAACAACCTCTTCGCCCGCAGCAAAACAATCAAATTTATCAGTAGGTTCAAGCTTATGTAAATCACCCGTTAAACGGGTAATTTTGAATTGATCATTTTCAACATCCAGAATCAGTCGAATACTGTGGAAATAGATAGCCCACTGCTTTGAATTCACGGCTTCACCTTGGTTAACCAAGGTCATGTTCACTTTATTACACGATGCCCATTCTGCTTCGAGAGCCTGACATGCCAATCCTTCATCTGCCCCGTGATTCGTTAATACGGTGTAATGAATATCCAAATTTTCCGCCAGCGCATCGACTACTTTCTGCTCTGGTGATTGCAACAAAGAGCAACCTGATAATGTGGCGATAACCGAAACAGCAATCAAACTAGGTTTCAACATTTGACTCACCCTACCTTTAAAATAAAAACCCAATATCCTGTTAAAAGGACTCAAAACAGCAACAAGCATAAAGGCTTGTGACCTAAGGCATTCAC
>NZ_NDIO01000139.1:0-13639 GCF_002241085.1 Vibrio sp. V03_P4A6T147 | reverse complement strand
ACACACAATGGTGGCCACTGGTGGCTTTTGCTTTTGTTTCGACCTTTTCACCGGGTCCAAACAACATCATGCTGATGACATCCGGTGCGAATGTGGGCTTTATGCGCACTATACCGCACATGCTTGGTGTAACGTTTGGTTTTAGCATTATGGTGCTATTGGTTGGTGTTGGGTTAACGGGTTTATTCCATCGTTATCCTATGTTGCAACAAGGCTTGCAAATTGCCTGCACCATTTATTTGGTCTATTTGGCGATAAAAATTGCGCTGAGTAATCCTTCGCAGGGAGAGAAGCAGTATCAACCGATGTCATTTGTTTCGGCTGTACTGTTTCAATGGGTCAACCCCAAAGGTTGGTCGATGGCGCTGACTGCGGTGAGTGTATTTAACCAAAGTGCGAGTTGGGCGCAGTTAATGCTGATTTCATTGGTGTTTGCTTTGGTGAACATTCCGTCGGTCAGTGTTTGGACTGCGGCGGGTAAACAGTTGAGCCACTGGATGAATCACCCAAGTTATGTCCGCTGGTTTAACGGCGCGATGGGCGCGTTGCTGCTACTGTCCGTTGTTCCTATGTTGTAGAGATTTGGTGAGACATTGCTGTGTGGGAGCATTATCAACGCAGCAAAAGAAAGTGGGTACTGAGCGACCCACTTTGTTTATCTAGTTTGCCTGATATTAACCGTTCGCTATATTGCCCATAAAATTAACGCCAATATTTGCGGTGAGAGTATGCGTAGGCACATTACTAGCGGATAGACAGTGGCGTATGCTAACGCAGAAGCGCCGCTGCTTTCGTGCAGCGCATTTGCAAAAGCAAGAGCGGGTGGATCGGTCATCGAGCCTGCCAGCATGCCACAGATGGTGAGATAGTTAATATGGCCTAAAACACGAGCCAGTATTCCGACGGTGATCAATGGAATACCCGTGATCAACATGCCGTAGCCCATCCAACTGACGCCATCGCCTTGCACTAAGGTTTCAACAAAATTGCCCCCAGATTTTAACCCGACCACGGCTAAAAACAGCACAATACCAATTTCTCGTAGAGCAAGGTTCGCGCTGGGTGGCATAAACCAATACATTTTGCCAATGCTGCCGATACGCGCCAAAACAAGTGCGACAATCAGCGGTCCTCCAGCTAAGCCGAGCTTAATGGCGGCGGGGAATCCCGGTAGATAAAACGGAATAGATCCGAGTAATACCCCAAGTCCAATCCCAACGAAGACTGGTAGCATCTGCACATGCTGTAATTTTTGGTGCGCGTTGCCGACCATGCCACTGACCGCTTCAATCGCTTCTTGACGCCCGACTAAATTGAGAATGTCGCCAAACTGCAAGGTAGATTGGCTGGTTGGGATAAGCTCAACCCCGGCACGGTTTAAACGCGAAACGACGACGTCGTATTTCTCTTTTAAATCCAGATCGCGCAGCTTTTTACCAAGCACAATCTCGTTGGTGACGACTAAGCGCTGTACTCGCAGCTCCGTGCCGCGTGTTGAAAGTGATGCATCGACCTCTTCGCCAATCACCAAGCGTGCTTTTTCTAACGCTTTTTTATCGCCGACCAGATGAAGCAAATCATTCACTTCAACTCGTGAATCGGGTTTGGGCACGGAAAGGTGTTCACCACGTTTAAGGCGCGAGCACACAATATCGCCATCACTGAGCGCGGGAATGTCTTTTAAGAGCAGGCCATTTAAGTTGGGGTTTTTAATCGCAACGTTAATGGTGTGCAAGCTCTCTTTTTTGTGGCCGTTGTGGATCTCAAACTCTTCGGCTTCGGCGTCAACACTGACACGAAAGGCAATTCTGAGCAGCCACATGGTAAGCAAAATACCGCATATGCCAAAGGGGTAAGCAATCGCATAACCCATACCCGTCAGGTCAAGCATGTTCTCTTGGCCACCTAACTCAGTCAGGATTTGTTGCCCCGCGCCTAATGATGGCGTATTGGTGACTGCACCGGAGAATACACCAAGAATAACGGGTAAAGGCACATCAAACAGATAGTAAAGCGCGACCGTCACCACACAGCCCAGCAACACAATCAGTGCGGCAAAGGCGTTGAGTTTTAGTCCTGAGCTTCGAAGTGAAGAGAAAAAACCAGGTCCGACTTGTATACCAATGGTGTACACAAATAGGATAAGGCCGAACTCTTGAATAAAATGCAACGTATTGTAGTCAAGAACTACACCCCACATGCCAGTAAAGTGACCAACGAGTATGCCGCCAAACAGCACCCCGCCGATCCCTAAACCAACACCGTAGACGCGCCAATTCCCTATCCACAAACCCAGCACAGCTACCAGCGAGAGAATGCTGATAGAAAGTGCAATGTCACTCATGATGAGTCTCCTGAACAATTAAAAAACGGCTGGTGGGCAAGCTTAATGAACGGCAGGGGTAGGCGTAAGAACTCGGTTAGTGGTTATGTCTACAGCTGGAGGGTTCAAATACGGCATTGAGAAGTCACCTAGTGAAATGAACTCTCGATGTCGTTTTGTGGTTGCCCTGAACTTATGACCAGTAATACTGTAATGAACTACAAATGTTAACTATAGGTATGCAAATTTGTGCACCGGAACGAATATTAAATTTCTCAGATAACTAATTGTTAGATAAGAGTTAAATTTATCCATTTCCTGTGCGTTGCTCACCACTATTTTTATCGAGAAAATAGCCCATACCGCGTTTAGTTTTAATCAGTGCTGATGAGAAAGGGTCATCAATTTTTTTGCGTAGACGACGCATATACACATCGACTACGTTGGTTAGGGGATCTTGATGGAGACCCCAAACATTAGCAAGAATCCGTTCTCGGCTAAAAATATGACCAGGTTTATGCATCAATAGCTCTAATATGGAGAGTTCTTTGGCGGTTAACTCAATGGCTTGCCCTGCCCGTGTTACGGTCATGGTTGATAAGCAGAGCGTTAAGTCTGCAATGTGTAGAGTGGGCATTGGCGCAGAGTCAGAATGTCGACGTTGCAGCGCATCTAGGCGAGCCAGTAACTCTTCAAAATGAAAAGGTTTTGCCAGATAATCATCCGCACCAATGCGTAGGCCCCGAACCCGTTCTTCAACTTCGCCCAGTGCAGAAAGCATCAAAATGCGCACATCAATACCGGCTTCACGTATTTGCTGACAAAGAGTTAATCCATCGGTGTGCGGAAGCATTCGATCTAAAATTAAAATATCGGGCTCGCCGCTTATGAGTATTTCAAGTGCGTATTGCCCATCATTTAGTCGCTGAATGTGGTGACCTTCTGCTTTGAGCCCTCGCTCAATAAAGTTGGCAATTCGGGCATCATCTTCAATTAAAAGAATTCTCATGATTCTTCCTCTTCCAGTTCAAAGGTAAGTGTAACGGTTGTGCCTTGAGCCAGTTGGCTTTGGAATGCGATGGCTCCGTGTTGCTGCTGCACAATGTTATAAGCCAGCGTTAAACCAATCCCTAAGCCATCAGGGCGATAGCGTTTGCCGTTTTCGGACCGAAAATAGCGTTGGAAAATCTGTGCGAGGTCCTCTTGGTCAATGCCAATACCGTGATCTTGTAATTGAAGATGAAATTGCTTGGGCTCAACTAGCAGAGTGAGCGTAATAGGCTGGTGATGTGGATCATAGCGCAATGCATTATCGACGATAATTCGCACGGTCATCAGTAGCTTATCTAAATCAGTATGAAAGATCCGAGCTTGCCAGTTTGCCTGTTGTGGATGAAGACATTCAAGTTGCACTTGATGCGCGTGAGTTAAAAGGGTGGCTTGTCTCGTCACCGATTGCCATAGGTTCTCTAAGGTGATGGGGATAAGAGTCGGTTGGAACAGCTTTTCATCTTGACGGATAAGCAGCAATAAATCGTCGATCCGGTAGGAAAGGTGGGTTGCCGATTCATTGATACGCTGTAGCGTTTGTCGATACTCTTCATCACTATTTTGACGACTGCGAAGGGTAATTTGCGCTTCTCCTAAAATGGCCGTTGCGGGAGTACGCAATTCATGGCTGACGTTCGCAAAAAACTCTTTCTGTTGGCGTTTAGCTTGCTCCAATGTTTCGAGTGCATTGGCGAGTTCTTGGGTGCGTGCAGTAACTTCTCGCTCAATGAGTTGACGCGAAGCGATCTCTTTTTGCTGCGCATTTTCAAGGCTTTGTGCCATGTAATTAAAATGCTGCGCTAGGGTTCTGAGCTCACTTGGCCCGCTGACCGATACTCGATGGTTAAGATGGCCTTGTTCTAAAGCTGAAGTGCTTTTTAGCAGTTCCGCTAACGGTTTGGATAAGGTGCGCAGTAACCAGCCTCCGAGTAGCAAGCCAAAGACTACCCCTAGTAATGATAAGGTTACAATGACATTTTCTACATCAGATAATGATTTCATCGCTGCGGCTTCATAGCGTGCAGTACGTTGTTTCTGTAGAGAAATAGCTTGATTCAGCAGCTGGCGTAGGTCGGTATTATCCACTTTATCAAAGGTGTCACCGAGTAAAAGCCAGCGATCATTATTGTCTGTGATTTTTGCGATTTCCCAGGATCGAAGCGCTGTTTTTAATCGTCCAAAGTTAGTTTCAAAGAGAGAAATGACTTTGATTTGCTGAGTGATCTCGGCAAAGTCTTGGTTGGTGATACCGTGTTGTTGTGCTTGCTCGGTTAGCAAATAGAGCTCGCTGAGCAAATCTTCAATCTTTGAAAAACGTATGTCTCGTTTGAGCGTGCTGCCATCTTTGGTCAATAAATACTCGGCAAGCCAAATTTTTAGCTGCTGTTTTTCCGTGCTCAACTGCATAAAGCTTTGCAAGATTTGATTGGAGATCTGTCCGCGCTGAATGTGCTCATTAGCGACGTTATTTGACCATAAAGCGGTGCCAGCTTGGGCTAAGATTAGGGTGAGCAACAGAGCCAGTACGAGAGATAATTGATAACGAAACATAATGATCGCCGCATAAATTCAATAGGTGAGCAGAGTAAGCGATCCGTTGGTATTGGGTAAAGAATATTCATCTGAAGTTAATCTAAGCGCATGGTTTAGGTTCATCGAGAAGCCGTAAATTACTCCCATCAACCACATTACTCCCATCAACTAGATAATTAGATAAGGCCTTCATTATGCAACGTACACATAAAAGAATTTCTATTTCAGCATTATTACTCTGCGGGTTGTTACCGCTATCCGCTCAGGCTTCTGACTTATTGGTTAATAACAACATTAGTCATCAAGAGGTGCTTAATGCCCAGCAAGCTTGGGGAGAAGCGTTAATCAAGATTAGCCAGACTTATGAGCAAAAAGGTCATGCCGAAGCGAAGAAGTTGGCAAAGCAAGTATTGGACCAAGCGTATGGCTATCAACAAGGTGCGGTGCTTTTCAAACCTACGCTTGCCAGTGGGGAGCAAACCTTTCGTACAGAAGCGGACGGAGCACTATCGTATTTTGTCGGCAGTGATAAGCAATACCCACAAGATTCTGGCTTTGCACTAAAAGGTTGGAAGGAGTATAGCTTTGATAACGCAGCAGTCTACATCAACGGTGATGTGGCCTTAACCATGGGGCACGTTAAGCTCATCGACAATAAAGGAAAGCAAACCGTGGTGGATAAAAGCTGGGCATTTAAGAAAGATGAACAGGGCCAACTGCGAATTGTTCTGCACCATTCATCACTGCCTTTTCAACCTTAATTGAGGGGAAAGCTTTTAGATGTGGGTGATGGTAATACACCCACATCGCAGACCTTTCTGTTGTGCCAGTTAAACGCCAGCACGTTTGAGCAGGCCAGCCATCAGTGGCGAGCTTGAACGAACCTGTTTTGATTTGTTCTGTAATGTTTTAGCCAGCGTCGGGTTATTGATGCTTTTGGCAATGTAGGCCATTGAATGATAGAAATCTCCTGCGGATTTCATTTTATTGGCGTCATTTAATGGCGCTAACAGTTGCACCATGGTTGTGCCACTCATTGCTTGTTGGGTGGCGTACTCTTGTACTGCATCGAGTAGAAGATCGAGATCGACCATCGCTTCGGCACTTTCCACACCATGTTTTTTCATCTCTTTGCGGTTACGTTTACGCATTTGCTTAATGACAAAGGCTGGTTTGTTGAGCTTTTTAAAAGCAAAGTAACCAAGAACGACTGCAAGCACGACACCGCCCGCCACATAACCCCAAATAGAACCGGAAGATTCAACAACAGGCTTTAGGGTTTCAACGGTATATTCAACGGTAGTGGGTGTATCAGACATTATTATTTCCTTAGAATGCAGCTTCAAAATCAGAAGCTATTAATTAATCTGGCAGGGGGAAAAGCGCCTTGCGATGAATCAAAGATCCATGAAAAGGAGAGCTTCTGCCTCACATTACTCTCTTTTTGGGGTGAGGAGGCAAGAAAGCAAGTCCATTTTAGGGATTATTAATGAGTTTGTTGATAATTGTGCGAGTTGGTCACACAAATTACGCCATTGCCTCTGTGTGTATGAGCTTAACGAGGTGATATAAAGATTGAAATGCACAGTCGTCATGAGGTTTAATGTTACGGTAACATTCAGTTGGAAAACAGAATAAAAATGAGCAGTATGCAACGTAAAACTAGGCCTACCCTGCAAGATATCGCAGACCGCGTGGGGGTGACGAAAATGACCGTTTCCCGTTTTCTACGCGACCCCAACTCGGTCGCATTGGCAACCCAAGAAAAAATTGCCGCAGTGATTGAAGAATTAGGTTATATACAAAATCGCGCCCCGGCGATGTTGTCGAAATCGTCAAGTAAGGCGATTGGTATTCTTCTGCCTTCCTTGTCAAACCAAGTGTTTGCCAATTTAGTTCAAGGGATTGAGTCGGTAACCAAAGCAAGAGGTTACGATACACTTATTGCCCACTTTGGTTATAACGTGCAAGAAGAGGAGGAGAAAATTGCCTCGTTGCTGTCGTATCAAGTCGATGGTCTTATTTTGACCGAAACGCACCACTCCGAACGTACCATCCAAATGCTAAAAGCGGCGGGTGTGCCAGTGGTTGAAACGATGGAGCTGCCAGACAAGCCGATCAATATGGCGGTGGGGTTAGATCACGAACAGGCCTCGTATCATGTGGTGACGCAGATGATCGACAGTGGCAAACAGCATATTGCCTATCTCGGTGCGCGTCTTGATACTCGAACGCAGTTGCGGATGAATGGCTATGATCGTGCAATGCAAGGTGCAGGCTTAACCGCAGTTCATATCCTAACTCAAGAGCATTCAAGTTTTACTCTCGGCGGTGATTTACTCGAACAAGCCCTAGAAGAGAGGCCAGAGATCAATGGCATCTTCTGTACTAATGATGACATTGCAATTGGTGCCATGATGAAGTGTGCACATCGAGGGCTGAAGATTCCTCAAGATATTGCAATCGTGGGGTATAACGCGCTCGATATAGGTCAAGCGATTTCGCCAAAGCTAACCAGTGTAGAAACGCCTCGGTTTGAGATTGGCAAGAAAAGTGCTGAGCTATTATTGTCCGCACTGGCTGATGAAGTGATTGAGCAGAAAGTGTTCGACTTAGGCTTTAGTGTCACCGATGGCGAGAGCCTGTAGTCAGCTTGTTATTCAGCCATTGAAGTGGTTGGGTTTGTCACTTCAATGGCTACATCAAACTCATGTTGTATCAATTAGGGTAGAGGAACGAAGCCCCTTGATTGGCGGCAGAGACATTATCTCGGCACACTTTAAACAGATCGCGCCCCCAAGTTTGCTGTGTGAGCTCAGTATCACAAGTGGCGATATCGCGGCCTTCGGTTGGCGTTAAGTTCTCTAATCGGCCTGTCACCGCATCGACGCGGATCCTATCTCCCTCTTCAATAAGCGCAATTGCGCCGCCTCTTAATGCTTCCGGTGAGACGTGAATAGCCGCAGGAATTTTACCAGAAGCGCCGGACAAACGACCATCGGTCACTAACGCAACCTGATAGCCCGCTTTTTGTAAGTTGCCCAAAATCGGCATTAACTTATGCAGCTCAGGCATGCCATTGGCTGCTGGCCCATTGAAGCGAACTACAACCACGCAATCTTGATTGAGCTCGCCGCGTTGATACGCCTGCTCAACCTGATGTTGGCAAGCGAACACTTTGGCGGGCGCTTCAACAATGCGATGTTGCTCAGCCACGGCAGAGACTTTGATCACCGCTTGCCCAAGGTTACCCGATAACACTTTAATACCACCAGAGCGTTGAAATACCTTATCAGGCAGGGCGATTACCGTGGGGTTTTTAGTTTGAGTACAGGCTTGCCATTCTAACGTATGGCCCACTAATTGCGGTGATTTTAGCTGATCTGCAAATTCACCAAACACGGGTTTTACGTCGCTGTGAAGTAACTGCGCTTGATGCAGACGCGTCATCAACATGGGTACGCCGCCTGCGAGCTCAAATTCATTGATATCCGCCGAACCATTGGGGTAAACATTCACCACAAGAGGAACGACGTCAGACAGATCACTGATATCTTGCCAAGTCAGCACAATACCCGCAGCGCGAGCAACAGCCAGTAAATGAATGGTATGGTTTGAACTGCCACCAGAGGCGAGCAAAGCCACTAGGCCGTTGACTACGCTTTTTTCGGTCACCACTTCATAAAGTGGACGGAAATGCGCCGTGCCATCGCTCATGGCGGCAAGGCGGATTGCGGCATGTTGCGTCAATGCAAGGCGCAATGGGGAAAAGGGAGCGACAAACGCTGACCCTGCCAGCATTAAACCCATCGCCTCAAATACTAATTGGTTGGTATTGGCAGTGCCGTAGAAAGTGCAAGTGCCCGGGGAGTGATACGAAGCGCACTCCATATTCAGCAGCGCGCTATCATCAACCAAACCTGCCGCGTGTTTTTGGCGAACATCGATTTTCTCATCATTAGTAATGCCAGTAGACATTGGCCCTGCGGGAATAAAAGCCGTTGGTAGGTGCGCAAACGCCAGCGCGCCCATCAGTTGTCCGGGCGCAATTTTATCGCAAATACCGAGCAGTAATGTGCCATCAAACATATTGTGGCTGAGTGAAAATGCCGTGGCTTGTGCAATCAAATCGCGTGAGAACAACGACATATCCATGCCCGCTTGGCCTTGCGTTACGCCATCACACATCGCAGGAACGCCGCCAGCAACTTGAGCCGTGTGGCCAAATGGGGCGAGCACTTTTTTGATTTGCTCAGGGTAATCTTTATACACTTGGTGCGCGCTAAGCATGTCGTTGTATGCTGTGATAATGGCTAAGTTAGAACGCGTTAAATCGAGAATGTGCGCTTTTTCTTGAGAGCAAGAGGCGGCGACGGCGTGAGCCAAATTACCACAAGAAAGTGATGCTTTACCCTTGCCACTGTGCTGTTGTGCCTTGGCGCGGTTGAGAAACTCATCACGCAAAGTACGGCTACGCTGAATAATTCGTTCGGTGACGGCTGTGATGGTTGGGTTTAAGGCTGTACTCATGCTGACACCTTTTGACCATCTAAAGTGAGCTCGCGCAATGCCACTAGGGCGCGCTCTACAACCTCATCAATATCCGTATCGATATCAACGATAGCGACTTTCACTTCGTTGTCGGGGCGCTCTAACGTATTGAACTGGCTTTCCACCATGTTCGCTTTCATAAAGTGGCCTTTACGCGCTTGCATGCGCTTCATGATTAAATCAAAACTGCCATCGAGAAAGAGAAAGGTCACATTTTGGTTACCGTCACGGATTTGATCGCGGTAGGTTTTTTTCAACGCAGAGCAAACAATCACGCCGTGCTCATTTTTACTTTCTAAGCTAAAAGCCGCGTCACGGATGCGCTCTAACCAAGGTTTGCGATCGTCATCATTTAGCGGCTCTCCGCCTGCCATTTTGAGAATATTGGCTTTTGGATGAAGGTCGTCACCGTCGATGAATTTCGCCCCTAATTTCTGGGCCAGTTTCGCGCCTACAGTACTTTTTCCGCAGGCGCATACGCCCATTACAATAATGCTACTACCAGTCATACGGACTCCTTGAGTGGTATTCTGAGCTGGATCTCATTTTTTAAATTCACTTGGAAATATGACTTTATCTTATCCATGTTATCGGTAACATGTTACCCGTAACTTAGAGATTTGTGAACTGAAACACAAACAAAACAATACGTGATATAAGGTGAAGAACATGGAATTGATGACTCAAAGCAGTAACCCTGCTTACCTATTAGCAATCGCGGGATGTGCGATTGCAGCACTACTGATTTTAATCATGAAGTTGAAGATACACGCCTTCGCTTCATTAACCTTAGTCAGCCTCGGCACTGCAATTGCCACCGGCGTTGCGGCGGAAAAAGTGGTCCCAACCATGATGTCTGGTTTTGGTGGAACCCTAGCGTCCGTTGCTTTGCTGGTCGGCTTAGGTGCGATGATTGGCAAAATTTTAGAAGTGACGGGCGGTGCTAAAGTGCTGGCCGATACCTTGATCGGCCGCTTTGGTGAAGAAAAAGCGCCGTTTGCACTGGGTATTGCTTCATTATTGTTTGGTTTTCCCATCTTCTTTGATGCGGGATTGATCGTGATGATGCCGATCATCTTTAGTGTAGCGAAGCGCTTTGGTGGCTCACCATTGAAATACGCGCTGCCTTCAGCTGGTGCTTTTGCCGTGATGCATGCCTTTGTGCCGCCTCATCCTGGGCCAGTTGCGGCTTCAGATCTTTTAGGTGCTGATCTTGGTCTGTTGCTGATTGTTGGTATCTTGGTCGCGATTCCTACTTGGTATTTTGGCGCTTACCTCTTTGGCCTGTATGCGGGTAAAAAATTTGATATTCCACTCTCCAAAGCGTTTTTTAATACCGAGCAAATTATTGATGAAAATAAATTGCCAAAATTTGCCACGGTATTAGCAATTTTAGTGATGCCTGTGCTGCTCATTTTTATGGATACAGGTCTTAATACCCTTGCGGTAGCAGGCGTGATTGACGGTAAAGCGCCATTGGTTGAATTCTTACGCATGTTGGGTAAAACCCCGGTGGCCCTGTTGCTGACTCTGCTAACTTGTTTACTGGTGTTTGCCAAAGATTTTGGAATGAACAAGCTGGAAAAACTGTGCAGTGACTCGTTAGCGCCTATCTGTGCGGTAATTCTTGTGACAGGTGCGGGCGGCATGTTTGGTGGTGTGTTACGCGCCAGTGGCATTGGCCAAGCATTGGCTGACGTGTTATCCGATACCGGCATGCCTATCATAGTTGCGGCGTTTGTTATCGCAACTTGCTTACGTGTGGCGCAAGGTTCTGCCACCGTGGCATTAACCACCACCGCCGCTTTGATTGCGCCGATTGTGGCACAAACCACGGGTTTGAGTGAGTTGGATTTATGTTTTATCGTGATTGCGATTGCTGGTGGTGCAACGGTACTATCTCACTTTAATGACTCAGGCTTCTGGCTGGTTTCTCGCTTGATGGAAATGGATGAGAAAACCACACTCAAAACTTGGACTGTGATGGAAACACTGCTTGGTAGCATCGCGTTTGTGATTGTCGCTGTCCTAAGCTTCTTATTATAAAAAGCGTTTTACTATAAGGTTATGAAATGAAAACTCTTGAACAACGATTGAAAGAAATCAAAATCGTCCCTGTGATTGCGATTAATGATGCTAGCCAAGCGGTCCCTTTGGCCAAAGTGTTGGTTGAAAATGGGTTGCCATGCGCGGAAGTGACCTTTAGAACAGAAGCGGCTGCAGAATCGATTCGTTTGATGCGTGCCGCCTACCCAGAGATGCTGATTGGCGCAGGGACAGTACTGACCACGGCGCAAGTAGATCAAGCCATTGAGGCGGGCGTGGATTTTGTAGTCAGCCCCGGTTTTAACCCAACCACGGTGAGATATTGCCAACAGCGTCATGTGGCAATTGTTCCGGGCGTCAACAACCCAAGTTTGGTTGAGCAAGCGATGGAAATGGGTTTGCGCACATTGAAATTCTTCCCAGCCGAGCCTTCAGGTGGCGTGGCGATGCTCAAAGCATTGACGGCCGTTTATCCGGTCAATTTCATGCCAACAGGTGGTGTTAGCCCAAGTAACGTTCAAGATTATTTGTCGATTAAATCCGTAGTGGCGTGTGGCGGTACGTGGATGGTACCGACAGATCTGATGGATAAAGGTGATTGGCAGGGAATTGCGGAATTGGTGAAAGCGCTATAACCCTTTCTATTTTCTTTAAGAACAACGGCTTGCTTCGGTAAGCCGTCTTTTCCTTTTATGCGCACCTCCGACCATTAACGATAAAAGTAATCGAGAGTAACGCGCGATCAAAAATCTCGTTACAATCGTTCTCCTACTCATTTCACGATAAGCTAAGCTATGTACGCAAACCGACGCGCAGAATTAATTTTAGTTATCACGACCTTATTGGCTGCAGCGGGCTGGGTGTTTTCCAAACAAGCCATTCAAGGCCTACCACCTTTTGGCTTTATTGGTGTGCGCTTTCTTTTAGCGTCGCTGTGCCTACTGCCATTTTGTCTTAAAGCGCTGCGCCAAGCCTCACTGCACGATTGTTTAAAATCGATGAGTGTGGGCGTGTTGCTAGGTGGCTCGATTTTTTGCTGGATCCACGCGATTTCCATTAGCGACACGCTAGGCGAGGGCGCATTCATCATGAGCCTCTCTATGCTGTTTGTTCCGTTGTTAGCATGGCCGCTGTTTGGCACTAAACCGGCGCGCGCATTTTGGTTGTCGCTACCCATTGCACTGATTGGGCTTTTTTTACTGTCGTGGAACGGGGAGTGGGTCGTCGCGACCAGCCAGCTGTGGTTTATGGCTGCTGCTTTTAGCTTGGCATTGCATTTTAACTTTAACAGTCGTTTTTCGGCTAATCTGCCGCCGATGTTGCTCACTACATTACAACTGTTTGTTGGCGGCTGCCTTGGGGTATTACTCTCTTTACTGTTTGAGTCATGGCCAGATCAAATAAGTTTGATGACATGGAAGTGGCTTGCTCTGAGCGTATTACTCGCCACCAGTTTGCGGTATTTGATGCAAACCGTAGGCCAAAAGCACGCCAACCCCACCAATGCGGCGATATTAATGCTGCTTGAACCAATCTGGACACTGGTTCTGAGCGTGCTGATTTATGATGAATCGATGCCAGCGAATAAGATTTTCGGCTGCGGCTTGTTGCTCTGTTCGCTTCTTTTCTATCGAATGGGCCATTTTCGTCATCGTTAAAATCATCGCAAATCTTTCAAAACGGTTTTGCTGCATAGTTTCTAGAGCCAAGGTGTGGGTTGGGCTGTAGTCATTGAATGCCTCTTTATCACAATGTGGTGCTATTGTGCATCGTCTAAAGGTTGACAAATATGCTTTTTGGCAGCTTACCAACAGGGTTGTTGATAAAGGATCATCGAGTTCCTCCACCTTTTAGATAGGGGGAGGCTAGCAGAGGGGATTGCCGTGTCCATAAAACTTATTGAAGTTATTGAACAAACACCCACCCTAACCCTCCCCTTGGAGGAGAGGGAGCTGGCATTGTGTGCATTGATAGTGTGGAGAATATGATTATTGGGGCTGATAAATTATTTTGGGGAATTGACATTGAGCGAGTAAAGCCGCCAATCAATCTAAACCAATATCTCGTTTCATATGTTCGCTAAGCTCACTCGTATTTCGTACATTGATTTTACTTTTGTAGTGGCTAGTTCTCATC
>NZ_NDIO01000315.1:0-13696 GCF_002241085.1 Vibrio sp. V03_P4A6T147 | reverse complement strand
GTGTGTGAGTGCTTTGCGTCTCAGCATGAATCCAACCTGTGAGCGATAACAAGATGAATAGTGCACTAACACTAAACAGTACTGATACAAAATCACACGCTGTTGAACGAGAAAAAGAGAACACCAAATCGGAAAACCTTACGGAGTATCTGATTGAGGCGATTGTTGAAGGGCGTATAGCACCGGGCAGCAAGATTTCAGAACCCGAACTCGCCAAACGTTTTCAAGTCAGCCGTGGGCCACTGCGTGAAGCGATAATGCGTGTGGAAGGCTTGGGGTTGATCGAACGTGTTTCACATGTGGGTGCGCGAGTCATTGAGTTGTCACCCGCTAAGTTGGTAGAGCTTTATGCAGTACGCGAAGCGCTAGAGGGTATGGCGGCAAGGTTAGCGGCGCGCAACATTTCGCCCTCTGAATTACAAGGGCTAGAGGCGTTATTGTCGACACATTCGAATCATATTGAGCAAGTCGAAGGGGCTTCCTATTTTCATCAACACGGTGATTTTGACTTTCATTACCGCATCATCAAAGCCAGCCGTAATCATAAATTAGTGACTTTATTGTGTGATGAGCTCTATCACTTACTGCGCATGTATCGTTATCAATCGCCACGCTCACATTCACGCCCGAAGGAGGCGTTGGATGAGCACAAATACATTCTACAAGCGATCAAAAACGGCGATGAAGAACTGGCTGAGATGTTGATGCGACGCCATATTTCGGGCAGTAGAATCTTGATTGAACAGCAGATAGTAAAAGAGTAAGCCACAGGGCGGTGGGCAGAAAATAATCATGCCTGCAATGAATCAAACCAAGAACCACGCATAGAGCGGCCTTGAATAAGGGCGATAACCAAGCGACTGATTAGGAGAATCTCATGAGCTTAAGTCAGGGGGCGAAATTTAGACTCGCTGTTCAACAAAATGATCCACTGCAGATTGTCGGCACGATCAATCCCTATTGCGCAATGATGGCCAAACGTTTAGGCCACCAAGCCATTTATCTGTCGGGTGGTGGCATCGCTAACGCTTCGTATGGTTTGCCCGATTTAGGTATCACCACATTAAATGATGTGCTGGTGGATGTTGAGCGCATCACCAATGCGTGTGATTTGCCTTTGCTGGTGGATATTGATACCGGTTTTGGCGGCGCATTTAGCATTGCTCGCACTATCAAAGCGATGGAAAAAGCGGGCGCTGCTGCCGTGCATATGGAAGATCAAGTTGCGCAGAAACGCTGCGGGCACCGCCCTAATAAAGCGATCGTCAGCCAGCAAGAGATGGTTGATCGCGTAAAAGCCGCGGTAGATGCACGAGTGAACCCAGAGTTTGTGATCATGGCGCGCACCGATGCGTTAGCGGTGGAAGGCATTGATAGCGCCATTGAACGTGCCATTGCTTGCGTGCAGGCCGGAGCCGATATGATTTTCCCCGAAGCGATGACCACTCTTGAGCAGTACGATCGTTTCTCCACCGCGCTAAGCGCAGCTTGTGGTAAGTCAGTGCCGATTTTAGCCAATATTACTGAGTTTGGGCAGACGCCGCTCTACCCATGTGCAGAACTTGCTCAAGTGAAAGTGGATATGGTGCTTTACCCATTGAGTGCGTTTCGTGCGATGAATAAAGCGGCTGAGAATGTTTATCGTCATTTATTAGAGCAGGGCAACCAACAAGCTTTGCTCGATAGCATGCAAACCCGTAGCGAGCTGTATGACTATCTCAATTACCACGATTACGAAGATAAGCTCGACGAGCTTTTTTCATCAAAGGAATAATAAAAACAAAGGAAAAGGAGTTCAACATGTCAAACGCACCACTGGGCGGCGCAGGTCTGCGCGGTCAAAGCGCGGGAGTCACCGCTTTATGTACTGTCGGAAAAACTGGGACGGGTCTAACTTATCGAGGTTATGACATCACCGATCTTGCCAACCATGCACAGTTTGAAGAGGTCGCTCATCTGTTATTGATTGGCCATTTACCTAATCAAAGTGAACTTGACCAGTACAAAACCCGCTTAATGGGATTACGAGGTTTACCGCAGCCGTTAAAAGCCGCGCTAGAGCTGCTGCCAGCCAGTACACATCCAATGGACGTAATGCGCACTGGCTGTTCAGTTTTAGGCAACCTTGAAACCGAGCACAGTTTTGCTGAGCAGTTGAGTGCGACCGAACGTATGTTGGCACTTTTCCCCGCTATTATCTGTTATTGGTATCGTTTCAGCCACCAAGGCATCCGGATTGAGACTGAAGATCAAAGCGAAGCATGCATTGGTGGCTACTTCTTAAAAATGCTGACAGGAAAAGCACCGAGCGAGCTGCATAAGCAGGTGATGCATTGCTCATTGATTCTGTACGCAGAGCATGAGTTTAATGCATCAACGTTTGCCGCGCGCGTCTGTGCTTCTACGCTGTCAGACATTCACTCTTGCGTAACAGGGGCGATTGGCACACTGCGTGGCCCGTTGCATGGTGGAGCCAATGAAGCGGCGATGGCGATGATCGAACGCTGGCAAACACCGGACGAAGCTGAGGCCAATATTCTGCAAATGTTGGCTAATAAAGACAAAATTATGGGCTTTGGTCATGCCATTTATCGTGAAAGTGACCCGCGTAACGCATTGATCAAACGTTGGTCAAAAGCGTTATCTGAAGCGGTGGGTGATACGCATTTGTACGCGGTATCAGAACGTGTTGAAGCGGTGATGAAACGTGAGAAAGGCCTATTTTGTAATGCGGATTTCTTCCACGCTTCGGCCTACCATTTTATGGGCATTCCTACGCCATTATTTACCCCTATTTTTGTAATGAGTCGATTAACCGGCTGGGCCGCTCATGTGTTTGAGCAGCGCGCTAATAACCGAATTATTCGCCCAAGTGCCGATTATGACGGTCCTGAACATCAAGAGTGGATACCAATAGAGCAGCGTTAATGGGATGAAATCAAGCCATGCTCCTTTGGTGTATGGTTTGATGGTAGGTAAAACCTAGCTCGCTAGACGATGTTTTGAATAGACAATGTTTCGAATAGACAGTTTTATGGGTGGAATTGATGAGTCATCAAACGATCAACAGCCAATACAAAAAAGTATTACCAGCGACCGCGCTGGAGTATTTTGATGCACGACAAGCGGTCAATGATATCCAAGCCGGAGCGTATGATCGGCTACCTTACACCTCACGAATACTGGCGGAAAACTTAGTCCGCCGCTGTGAGCCGCACACATTGGTTGATTCGCTGAAACAGCTGATTGAGCGTAAGCGCGATCTCGACTTCCCGTGGTATCCGGCGCGTGTGGTGTGCCACGACATTTTAGGGCAAACCGCTTTAGTGGACTTGGCGGGGTTAAGAGACGCGATCGCTCAGCAAGGCGGTGATCCATCCAAAGTAAACCCTGTGGTGGAAACGCAACTGATTGTCGATCACTCACTCGCGGTTGAACATGCCGGCTTCGAAGCTGACGCGTTTGAAAAAAACCGTGCGATTGAAGATCGCCGCAATGAAGATCGCTTTCACTTTATCGAATGGTGCAAAACCGCCTTTGAAAATGTCAGCGTTATTCCGGCAGGCAATGGCATCATGCACCAGATTAACTTAGAAAAAATGTCGCCCGTCATCCAAGTGAAAAACGGCTTAGCATTTCCAGATACTTGTGTCGGTACTGACAGCCATACTCCTCATGTCGATTCATTAGGCGTGCTGGCGATTGGCGTCGGTGGGTTAGAAGCCGAAACAGTGATGTTAGGTCGCCCTTCGATGATGCGTCTGCCCGATATTGTCGGCGTTAAACTAACCGGTCAACGCCAAGCGGGGATCACCGCGACCGACATTGTGCTTGCCATTACGGAGTTCTTGCGAAATCAGCGCGTGGTGTCTTGTTATCTGGAGTTTTTCGGAGAAGGCGCTCGCGCATTGACGATTGGCGATCGCGCAACGCTTTCCAATATGACACCTGAATATGGTGCAACCGCAGGCATGTTCTATATTGATGAGCAAACCATCAACTATCTCAAACTCACGGGTCGAGACGCACAGCAAGTAGCCTTGGTTGAACAGTACGCTAAGCAAACCGGCTTATGGGCCGATGATTTGATTGAAGCGCAATACGAACGGGTGCTGGAGTTTGATCTCTCAAGTGTACAGCGCAATTTAGCCGGGCCTTCGAATCCTCATCGCCGTTTGCCGACAAGCGAACTGACCGAGCGCGGTATTGCGGGGGCGTGGCAAACCAAAGAAGGCGAATTACCTGATGGCGCAGTGATCATCGCCGCCATTACTTCGTGCACCAATACCAGTAATCCGCGCAATGTCGTGGCCGCCGCGTTGCTGGCGAAAAAGGCTAATCAATTGGGTTTGGTTCGCAAACCTTGGGTCAAAACCTCTTTTGCACCGGGCTCAAAAGTAGCCAAACTTTATTTAGAGGAAGCCGGCCTGCTGCCTGAGCTAGAACAGCTCGGTTTTGGCATCGTCGCTTATGCATGCACCACCTGTAATGGCATGAGTGGCGCGCTTGATCCTAGGATTGAGCAGCAAATCATTGAACGCGATCTCTATACGACGGCTGTGCTATCAGGTAACCGAAACTTTGATGGCCGCATTCATCCCTATGCGAAACAGGCTTTTCTTGCCTCTCCGCCATTGGTGGTGGCGTATGCACTTGCGGGTACGATTCGTTTTGATATTGAAAAAGACGCGTTGGGAATAGATGCGCAAGGCAAGCCGATTTACCTCAATGACTTATGGCCAACCGATGAAGAGATCGATGATGTGGTGGCGCGCCATGTTAAGCCCGAACAGTTCAAACAAATCTACATTCAGATGTTTAAATTAGATGAGCACATGGCCAAACAAAAGCCACTTTATGATTGGCGCCCCATGAGCACTTATATCCGTCGTCCGCCTTATTGGGAAGGTGCGTTAGCGGGTGAACGTCGGCTGTCGGCCATGCGACCTTTGGCGATTTTAGGTGACAACATCACTACGGATCATTTATCGCCATCGAACGCAATTTTAGCGACCAGTGCCGCTGGGGAATATTTGCTCAAAATGGGCGTTCCGGAGCAAGATTTTAACTCCTATGCCACGCATCGTGGTGACCATCTGACCGCGCAACGCGCCACTTTTGCTAACCCCAAACTGTTCAATGAGATGGTGCAAGAGGAGGGCAAAGTAAAGCAAGGTTCGTTAGCGCGTATTGAACCTGAAGGCTTGGTTACCCGCATGTGGGAAGTGATAGAGACTTATATGGATCGTAAGCAGCCATTGATCATTATTGCTGGGGCCGATTATGGGCAAGGTTCGTCACGTGATTGGGCGGCGAAAGGTGTACGTTTGGCGGGGGTTGAATCCATTGTTGCCGAGGGGTTTGAACGGATCCATCGCACGAATTTAGTCGGGATGGGTGTTCTGCCACTGCAATTTAAAACGGGAACGGACCGCCACACACTGAAACTCGATGGTACTGAGCTTTATGATGTGGTGGGAGATATTAAGCCGGGCGTCGACTTAACCTTGGTGATCACGCGTACGCAAGGCGCAAATAAGGGCGAACAGCAGAAGGTTACGGTGACTTGTCGTTTAGACACGGCTGATGAAGTCAGTGTGTATCAGGCTGGTGGCGTATTGCAGCGTTTTGCGCAAGATTTTCTGGCTCAATGACGCTAAGGATAAAGGAGTATCACGTGAGTAACTCATTAAAAATTCCGGCGATGTATATGCGCGGCGGCACCAGTAAGGGCGTGTTTTTTCGGCTTGAAGATTTACCCAAAGAGGCTCAGCAAGCGGGAGAGGCGCGAGATCAACTGCTGTTGCGTGTCATTGGTAGCCCCGATCCTTATGGCAAACAAATTGATGGCATGGGCGGCGCAAGTTCTAGCACCAGCAAAGCCGTGATTCTCTCCAAAAGTGAGCAAGCCGATCACGATGTCGATTATCTATTCGGCCAAGTTTCGATAGACAAAGCGTTTGTAGACTGGAGCGGCAACTGCGGTAACCTTTCTGCGGCAGTAGGGCCATTTGCGATTCACAGCGGTTTTATCGACCCAGAACGGATCCCTAACAACGGTGTAGTGACGGTTCGCGTTTGGCAAGCCAACATTGGCAAAACCATTCTTATTCATGTGCCAATTGAGCAGGGTGAAGTGCAAGAGTGTGGCGATTTCGAACTTGATGGGGTGACTTTTCCCGCCGCCGAAATTGCGGTTGATTTTCTCGATCCTGCCGATGATAGCGGTGTAATGTTCCCAACCGGAAATGTGCTCGACCAACTGCAAATCCCCGGTATGGGAACCTTGAATGCAACGCTCATTAATGCGGGCATTCCGACGATTTTTATCGATGCACACGACATCGGTTATCAAGGTACTGAACTGCAAGAGGCGATCAACAATGATGATCATGCCTTGGCGATGTTTGAATCGATTCGCGCTTATGGCGCTGTGAAAATGGGTTTGATTGAGCATATTGAACAAGCCCAACTGCGCCAACATACGCCTAAAGTAGCGTTTGTAGCAAAAGCGCAATCCTATTTGTCATCCAGTGGTAAAGCGGTATCGGCGAACGATGTCGATATTGTGGTGCGCGCACTGTCTATGGGAAAACTGCATCATGCGATGATGGGAACGGCCGCGGTGGCCATCGCTTCAGCGGCCAGTGTCCCTGGAACGTTAGTGAATATGTTGGCGGGCGGTGGAGCAAAAGAATCGGTCACTTTTGGTCATCCATCCGGTACGCTGAAAGTGGGCGCTAAAGCCGTTTTACGAGAGGGTCATTGGGGAATAGAGAAAGCCAGTATGAGCCGCAGCGCGCGGGTGTTAATGGAAGGTTGGGTGCGAGTCCATCGTTAAGCCTCAAATCATGTTAAGGGAAATGTTATGTCGGCATATTTAAAGGAATATCAATGGGCTCAATCTGAACCTGAATCATTTTGGCAGGCTCAAGCTCGGCAGATTGAGTGGTTTGAGTTTCCCCAAACTATCTTACAAAAAGATGAGCATGGCATTGAACGTTGGTTTACCGATGGTGTACTCAATACCTGTTGGTTGGCGCTAGATTTCCATTGTGAACAGGGGCGAGGTGAGCAAACCGCGCTGATTTATGATTCCCCAGTGACCGGAAGAAAGCGTCAATATAGCTATACACAATTACGAGATCAGGTAGCGAAAGTAGCGGGAATGCTGGCAATGCAAGGTGTTGCTAAAGGCGATCGGGTGATCATTTATATGCCAATGATCCCGGAAGCAGTGATGGCGATGCTCGCTTGTGCACGGCTTGGCGCGATTCACTCTGTCGTTTTTGGCGGTTTTGCACCCAATGAATTAGCGGTGCGAATTGAAGATGCTGAACCGAAAGTGATCATGACGGCATCTTGCGGTATCGAAATCAATAAGATTTTACCCTACAAACCCTTAGTTGACCGTGCCATTTTAGACAGCAAATGGAAGCCGGAAAAAGTGGTGGTGTTACAACGCTCGGAGCATGTGGCTGACTTAAATAATGAGCGAGATCTAGAGTGGAATCGAGCCGTTAAAGAAGCGCCGCCACATGATTGTGTGCCGGTTTTGGCGACCGATCCGCTTTATATTCTTTACACATCAGGTACGACAGGCAAACCCAAAGGGGTGGTGCGCGACAACGGTGGTCATGCAGTCGCGATGAAGTACTCCATGTCAGCCATCTACAATATGCCTCAACAAGGTGTTTTTTGGGCTGCGTCCGATGTAGGGTGGGTGGTCGGTCACTCTTACATTGTTTATGCGCCGTTGATTCACGGTTGCACCACTATTTTGTATGAAGGTAAACCGGTGCGCACACCCGATCCGGCTGCATTTTGGCGAGTGTGCCAAGAGTATAAGGTGGACGTACTTTTTTCTGCGCCTACCGCCTTTCGCGCCATCAAAAAAGAAGATCCCAATGGCGATCTACTCAAACATTATGATTTATCCACTTTAACCACTATTTTTATGGCCGGAGAGCGTCTTGACCCGCCGACACTTGAATGGGTAGAACAGCACACTCAAAAGCCAGTAGTTGACCATTGGTGGCAAACCGAAACCGGTTGGGCGATTGCTGGAAATCCGATAGGGCTTGAATCGATGCCAATTAAAGCGGGGTCAGCAACGAAACCGACTCCCGGCTATCAGGTTGAGATTCTCAATGAGCTAGGTCAAGTGATGCCCGCCAATCAACAAGGGTTTGTGGCGTTGAAACGCCCCTTACCACCAAGTTGTTTAGCGACGGTATGGCGTGATCACGAACGATTTGAGTCCGGTTACCTTGCTCAATTTGACGGTTACTATGTTTCTGGTGATGGTGGTTATTTGGATGAAGAGGGTTATCTCTTCATCATGGGGCGAATTGATGATGTTATTAACGTTGCTGGCCATCGTTTATCTACGGGGGAGATGGAAGAAATCGTCGGTGCTCATCCTGCGGTTGCCGAATGTGCTGTAGTCGGAGTGTATGACGAGCTGAAAGGGCAGTTGCCGCTAGGGTTGGTGGTGCTTAAAGATGGCGTTAAGGTGGATGAGCGCGAGTTGGAACAAGAACTTGTTAACAAAGTGCGCAGTGAAATTGGTGCGGTAGCGTGCTTTAAGCATGCGTTAATTGTTGATCGTTTACCCAAAACGCGCTCTGGTAAAATTCTGCGTCGAGTCATTCGACAAATTGCCGATGGAGAAGAGTATGCTGTCCCTTCAACAATTGATGACCCAATGAGCTTGAGTGAGTTAGAAAAAGCGCTCCATCACTAGCGGCTACCTATAGTTGACGATTAATTGAGGCGCCTCAGATGAATGAGGCGTTTTTATTGCCAATTTGCAATCCGCATTTTATTTGTTTCTCTTAGTTCATCTGTCTTAGTTCTAAGACGAGATTAGCGCTCAATCGACCAAAAACACTACGCATGAAGATATATTTTTTAATCACTATCTTATAGAATCACGGCCAAAGCTTTATTCATTCAGAGCGCGAAATATGTCGTTAGTTATCATAACTCCTGCTTGTGATCGTGATTTACCGCAACTGAATCAGTTGATGTATGACCTTCATCATGAGCATCACCTTGCTTGCCCTGAGCATTTCAAAACAGCAGAAGAGATTGAACAAGAAAAAAGTATTGCTCGTTATTTAGATGATCCGGAATGTTTGGTTTACGTTGCCAAAATAGACAGTCAAATTGTGGGATTTATATCGGGTCACTTTTGCGAGTTAATTTCAAGCGTGAGCAAAGCGGTACCAATGGGCAGTATTGATGAGCTTTACGTTGAGCCACAATATCGTCAGCAGCATATCGCACAGCAGCTGTTTCAAAAAATGGAACAGACATTGAAAGAGTACGGTATTACCCAAGTCTTTGTCGAAGTGTGGGATTTTAACCAAGGAGCGCAGTCTTTTTATCAACGTTCTGGTTTTTCATCGCATATACATTGGTTAAGAAAGTCAATCGATAGCAAGTAATTCGATAATAATAATCATGGATTTTTAATGTGTTAAAACAGTTTTCATTGTTGAGTGTCTGTTTGCTGTCGTTGTTCTGGTCAAGTGTTGGTGTTGCTCAACAACCGGTAACGCTACCAGATAATATTCGTGGTGCCCTATGCCTAGTTAAAGCCGATCATAAGATCGTGCTCGTTAACGAGGTGATCACCAAGCAGATTTCATTGCCAGGAGGGACGATATCTCCCGGTGAATCTCCAGAATTGGCCGCGCAAAGAGAAACATGGGAAGAAACGGGCCTTGTTGTAACGGTAGGGCGCACGTTGGGGTATACGGATACGGCTGTCGTTTACAGCTGTCGCAGTGATTCCGATGTGATTGCTTTTGAGTCAAAAAATAGCCGTAATGGACATGAGTTGCCTATTTGGTTTGCTCCTCATTATGGTGTCGAGGTTGCTAGCGCAATGCTGATCGATCCGTATCGTATTGATGCAAGTCAGTATCGTTACCCTGAGCAATGGGATCGGATCAAAACCATGTATCAAGAAGCGGATAGTCAACCCGTGATTTATGTAGAGAATCTGGTTTCTGCTGCGCCTCGGTTTCACCAAATCGAATTAGGCTGGATGATGAAATTGCAGAATACGGTTGCGGAATGGCCGTATACGCTGAGTTCGTCGATTTATCAAATCGCAGTATGGATCACCAAATTGACGGATCCTTTATTGCTGATAGTTTTATTTCCAGTGATTGCCTGTTATCTGGGTAAAGAGTCTGTTTATAAGATATTTTTTGTGGTTACCGTGAGTTCATTATTGTCATTGGTGGCTCAGCAAGGATTTGCATTACCAAGACCTCATGCTTATATACCATTGTTGGAACTTTGCCAAAGTTACGGGTACGGTTTTCCAAGTTTACCGATTGCAGTTTGGTTTGGTGTAGGGATATCACTATTGCGAGCTTTTGATCATCTCGATTTCAACCGAATGTTTGTGGGTTTTATCGTGTTGATGGGGCTATTAATGTTGGCCAAATTCTATATTGGGGAAGCCTTCATCAGCGATATGGTGATAGGTGGATTGTTGGGCGCTCTGGTCGCGTGGCATATTGTTCGTTTAGATGAACAATCTTATACCGACGTCAGAACACTGCTGGGTTCGCGTGGGGTATGGTGGGGTTTAACGATCACGGTTGCACTGCTGGTTATGATCTGGCCCTTGCCTAGTTTCACCGCTTGGTTAGCCATTTTGCTGACGGCATCGGCTTTAGTTATGACAAAGGGCACTGAACCACTACACATCACTCTTCAACGAATGTGGCTGATGATCATTTTGTTATTAGCACTCAATCAAGTGGTGTTATTTGGTGCCACGCTCGTTTCATACAGCAGTATTTTCTCTTTAATGGTTGAGACGCTCCGCTTGCCACTACTCATGCTCATCTTTGCATGGTTCATGAGAAAATGCTGTGCTTAACCTGGTTGTTTAGTCAACATCCCGATTAAAGACGCCTCGACTGAGGCGTCTTTAATGCCTATTCGTGAGACTCACCGAGTACAAATTTTTCTATAGCAACTGCCACACCATCGTCGTCGTTACTGAGTGTAATATAGTCGGCTAGCTGCTTCGTTTGTTCCATCGCATTTGCCATTGCAATTCCAAGTCCTGCGTATTGCAGCATGTGATGATCATTTTCAGCATCTCCCATACAAATAATGTGTTTAGCCTCGATCCCCAAGTGCTCGGCAATCGCTTTGACACCGACGCCTTTATTACTCTGTGTGTTTAAGAATTCAAGAAAGAATGGTGCACTTTGTACAATGGTAAACTGTTGATAGAGTTCCGGAGGAAGTTGTTCAATGGCTTTTTGTAGCAAGCTCGGCTCTGCCACAATCATTGCTTTGATGATGGGATGATCATCTTCAAGCTGTTCAAAATCCATTTCCGTGATCGGCAGTCCGTTGATTCTTGCTTCAAGCTCGGTATATTCACTGATTTTAGGCGTGATCAGACCATGAACTTGGCTAAAGGCGTGCGTATTCACGTTAAGTTGGTTAGCAAGGTTAGCGACTAATTTTGCAGAGCGGCCATCGATAATTTTGTGATGAATAATTTCACCACTGCCAATGTTTTGAACCATTGAGCCGTTGTAGTAAAGGACAAAATCCTCATTTGAGTTTAAATGCAGTTCTTGCAACTTATCGCGCATGCCATCAATGGGACGTCCAGACGCCAGCACCACTTTTACGCCTTTTTCACGAGCTTTGGCTATAGCCTGTTTTGTTCTGGCTGTGATCTGTTTTTGGCTATTGAGAAGAGTACCGTCCATATCTAAAGCGATGAGTTTATACATGACTTACCTAAATTAAGTGAAGAAGAAAGCCAGCAGCTTATGCAAGTTGAGATGTGATCGCCACTGATTTAGTCAAATTTTTACGCACGTGATGGGTTTAGTTTGACCTAAGGCAAGGCATCTATTAAGGTCAGCGACCTGCATTTTTTGATATTGAGTTAGGCTGAGTTTACGTTGTACAAAATTAATGAAATGTTTGAGACCATTCAAGGTGAAGGCGTGCATACCGGCGTTCCTGCGGTTTTTATTCGTTTGCAAGAATGCCCAGTGGGATGCGCTTGGTGCGATACAAAGCAGACGTGGGATGCAACGCCGCAAGATGAACGCCTAATCAATGATGTGCTAGCCAAAACCCAAGATAGCCCAACTTGGTGCTCAGTCAGTGCAGAAGAGATGGTGTCGCTCTATAAAACACAGGGTTATCATGCTAAACATATTGTAATTACGGGCGGTGAACCGTGTATTTATGATCTGCGTCCACTTGCGCAAGCATTTGAGGCAATCGGATGTCACATTCAAATTGAAACCAGCGGCACATTCCCGGTTCAAACCTCAGCAAATACATGGGTGACAGTGTCACCAAAAATTGCAATGAAGGGCAAACTGCCTGTACTCGATTCAGCTCTGTTAAGAGCAAATGAGATCAAGCACCCCGTCGCAACGGCTAAAGATATTGAACAGCTAGATGCGTTATTGCTGCGAGCGCAAGTTCCTGATTCAACAGTGATTGCTTTACAGCCTATTAGTCAGAAAGAGCGGGCAACCCAATTGTGCATTGAAACATGCATTGCGAGGAACTGGCGTTTATCGATTCAAACGCATAAATATTTAAGTATTGCCTGAGGAGAGGAAAATGAAAAAAGCCGTTGTGGTATTTAGTGGTGGCCAAGATTCAACAACCTGTTTGGTTCAGGCATTAAAAGAGTTTGATGAAGTGCACGCCATCACCTTTGATTATGGCCAACGCCATAAACTCGAGATTGAGGTTGCCAGCACCTTAGCGAAAAAGTTAGGTGTAGCTGCACATAAAGTCATGGATGTCAGCTTACTCAATGAGTTGGCGATCAGTTCACTCACTCGTGACGATATTCCAGTATCACATGAGTTACAAGAGAATGGGTTACCGAACTCGTTTGTGCCGGGGCGTAACATTCTGTTTTTGACCCTTGCGGGTATTTACGCGTATCAAATAGGCGCAGATGAGGTGATTACTGGTGTTTGTGAAACAGACTTTTCTGGCTATCCGGATTGCCGAAATGATTTTGTTAAAGCGATGAACAGTGCTTTGGTGCAAGGGATGGATCGCCCATTCAACATTCGTACTCCTTTAATGTGGCTAAACAAAGCAGAAACTTGGGCATTGGCGGATCAACATGATGCTCTCGAACTCATAAGACACGAAACACTGACTTGTTATAACGGTATTATTGGTGATGGTTGTGGCGATTGCCCATCATGTGAGCTACGTAAAGCGGGTTTAAACGATTATTTAGTAAACAAAGCGTTGGTGATGAATGCGCTTCACCAAAAGCAATCTGTAACTTTATGATGTATCTAATAATCAACGTATAGATCAAGTGAAATTTAAACGGGTGTTCTAGTGTTTGCGAATGGAATAGCGTGCAAATAGAACACCCATTATTTAGCTCAAGGTACTAAATAGTTCAAGGTACTAAAGGTACATTTTGGCCAAATCTGCAGGTTCTACTTCTTTACCTTCTAAGCTTGCATTCCAGTTGGTGCCAATTAATACACCATCTTCATCAAGGGTAATCAACCAATCTTCTACGAAAATATCGAGAGGGATTTCTAACACTTCGAAGTCAGACCACTCTTCAACGTTGTGAGTTTGTGCATCTTCTTTGGTTGACCAAAAGGGCATAACTTCACTACTTTCAAATTCTGTCGAGTCG